>CBDUBX010000039.1:0-14610 GCA_965365495.1 uncultured Burkholderiales bacterium | reverse complement strand
CCCGCCTCGCCGACGCGCCGATTCCCGTGTACACGCTGCTCGTCGTGGCGGCGGCCGCTGCGCCGCGCGCCGCGCCGCCGGGAGCCTCGGTCGTCGTCGACCGCGACGGCGCGGTCGCCCGGCGCCTCGACGGCGCGCCCGGCACCGCCTACCTGCTGCGCCCGGACCAGCACGTCGCCGCGCGCTGGCGCTCGCTCGACGCGGCGGCGGTGCGCGCCGCGGTCGACCGCGCGACGGCGCGCGCCTGAAAAGCGGGCGATGCCAACCGAGGATCGTCGCGGATGACACTGCTGAAAACCGACGAGCACTTCGGCGTCCCCGGCGAGACGCCGCTGCACGCGTACTCGCCGGGCGACGACTTCTACGAGATGCTGATCGACACCCACCGCGGCTTGTCCGACGACACCAGCCGCCTCGTCAACGCGCGGCTCATCCTGCTGCTGGCCAACCACATCGGCGACCTGCGCGTGCTGCGCCAGGCGCTGGCCGCCGCGCGCGCCGGCGTCGGGGACGCGACGTGACGGCGCCGCCTCCCGACGACGCCACGGTCGACCCCGCGCTCGCGAGCTGGGTCGAATCGGCGAACGCACCCGACACCGACTTTCCGCTGCAGAACCTGCCGTACGCGCGTTTCCGCCGCGCGCGCAGCGACGAGCCGTGGCGCGTCGGCGTAGCCATCGGCACGCAGATCCTCGACTTGCGCGCGGCGACCGAGCTGTGCCCGTGGTCCGACGATGCCGCGCCGCTGCTCGCGCCGCTGGCCGGCGGCGACCTCGCGGCGTTCATGGCGCTCGGCCCTTCGGCGTGGCGAACGGCGCGCGCGGCGCTGGCGGCCGCACTCGTCGAGCACAGCGTGCAGGCGCCGTTCCTCGAAGGCTGCCTCGTCGACCAGGCCGACGCCGAGTTCGCGCTGCCGTGCGCGATCGGCGACTACACCGACTTCTACACGAGCATCCACCACGCGCGGTCGGTCGGGCGCCAGTTCCGCCCCGACAACCCGCTGCTGCCGAACTACCAATGGGTGCCGATCGGCTACCACGGGCGCAGCTCGTCGATCGTCACCAGCGGCCACGCGGTGCGCCGGCCGGTCGGGCAGACCCGCGCGCAGGACGCCGCGGCGCCGGCGCTGACCCCGAGCCGGCGGCTCGACTACGAACTCGAACTCGGCGCGCTGGTCGGCGTCGGCAACCCACTCGGCGAGCCGGTGGCGGTCGGCGATGCCGAAGGCCATGTGTTCGGCCTCGTGCTGCTCAATGACTGGAGCGCGCGCGACATCCAGGGATGGGAATACCAGCCGCTCGGGCCGTTCCTCAGCAAGAACTTCGCGACGACGATCTCGCCGTGGGTCGTCACGCTCGACGCGCTGGCGCCGTTCCGCCGCCCGTTCGTCCGCGCCGCCGGCGACCCGCCGCCGTTGCCCTACCTCGACAGCGCGGCCAACCGCGAGCGCGGCGCGATCGCGATCGAGCTCGAGGTCTGGCTGCAGACGAAGGCGATGCGCGACGCCGGCCACGCCGGCGACCGGTTGATGACGAGCAACTACGCCGACGCCTACTGGACGCTCGCGCAGCTCGTCGCCCATCACACCGTCGGCGGCTGCAACCTGCGCACCGGCGACCTGCTCGGCAGCGGCACGCTGTCGGGGCCCGAGCCGGGGCAGGGCGGTTCGCTGCTCGAGCTGAGCGGTGGCGGCAAGCAGCCGCTCGTGCTGTCGAACGGCGAGCGCCGCAGCTTCCTCGAAGACGGCGACATGGTGGCGCTGCGCGGCACGTGCCGCGCCGACGGCGCGCGGCGCATCGGCTTCGGCGCGTGCACCGGCACCGTGCTCCCGGCGCGCGCCGTGTGAGAAGGGTGCGTCCACCGACCGCTCGGCGCGGGCCGGCGACTGCGGGGTTCGCTGTTCCGCCCGTCACGCAGCGCTCCCCGTCGCCGTCGCGGCACGCTCGCTACGGTGTCTTTGTCGGCTCCCGAGGCGCGCCGTGACCGCGCCGGCCACCGAAACGCCGCATCCCGACCACGCGGCGCTCGACGGCTACGCCACTGCCGACCTCGTCGCGGCGTTCGTCGACGACCAGGCGCGCGCCGCGGCCGCGGTGCGCGCCGCGCTGCCGGCGCTCGCGGCCGCGGTCGACGCCGCGGTGCCGCGGCTCGCCGCCGGCGGGCGCATCGTCACCGTCGGCGCGGGCACCAGCGGCCGGCTCGGTGTGCTCGACAGCGTCGAGCTGCCGCCGACGTTCTCGTGGCCGCCCGAGCGAGCGCCGGCGCTGCTCGCCGGCGGACGCGGCGCGATGTTCACCGCGGTCGAGGGCGCAGAGGACGACGCCGACGCCGGTGCCGCCGACCTGCGCGCGCTGGCGCCGACCGCGAACGACGTCGTCGTCGCGATCGCCGCGTCGGGGACGACGCCGTACGCGATCGGCGCCGCGCGCGCGGCCGCCGCGGCCGGCGCGCTGACCGTCGCCGTCGTCAACAACCCGGCGACGCCGCTCGCCGCGGCGTGCGCGATTGCGGTCGAGCTCGACACTGGCGCCGAAGTCATCGGCGGCAGCACCCGGCTGAAGGCCGGTACCGCGCAGAAGATCGCACTGAACACGTTCAGCAGCGCGGTGATGGTTCGGCTGAACAAGACCCACGGCAACCTGATGGTCGACCTGCGCGCGACCAACGCCAAGCTGCAGCGCCGGGCCGTCGCGCTGGTGCGCGCCGCAACCGGCGCCGACGACGTAGCGGCCGCCGCCGCGCTCGCCGCCGCCGCCGGCCGCGTGAAGGTCGCGATCGTGATGCTCGCCGCCGGCGTCGACGCGGTCGCCGCCGCGGCGCGGCTCGACGCCGCCGGCGGCCGCGTGGCGGCGGCGCTGCCGGCGCTGCGCCCGTAGAGCGCCGCCGCCAGTCGGCGCCGGCTGCTTCGACCGAAGCGATGGTGCGGCGGGCGGATGGCGTGGCAACCCGTTCGAGCAGCGGGAAGCGGCGGCAGCAGCGCCTGCAGACGCCGCTGTGCCGCGGAACTACGCGTCGGACACGCATGGCGACGAGCGGACGGTGTCGGAGATCTCAGTCGCGACTTTTTCCAGCTGGGTCCAACCTCGATGGCGGCAGTTGACGTCGAACCGCACGATGTGTAGCCATCTACTGATGGGAGCTACACATATGGCCACCAACCTCGCCCTCGATCCGGAACTTCTCGATCGCGCCTTCCGCGTGAGCGGCGAGCCGACGAGGAAGGCAGCCGTTACCCGAGCGCTGCAGGAGTTCATCGCACGCCGCGAGCAGCGAAAGGTGGCAGAGCTCTTCGGTCAGCTGGACTGGGACTCTGCCTACGACTACAAGGCGGAACGGGCTCGCAAACCGTGACTCTGTTGGTCGATACGAGCGTCTGGTCGCTGGCCTTTCGCCGCGATGCAGTGGGAGGTATCTCGGAGGTCAAGGCGTTGGAGCACGCGCTCGGAGGGTCAGATCAGGTCTTCACAACGGGATGGGTCCTCCAGGACTGCTCCAAAGGTTTGCAGGCCCGAAGGCGCGCATCCAACTGATTGAACGCTTCACGGCCCTGGGTTTCCTTCAGCCAGATCGAGACGATCACGTCGAGGCCGCCGAGGCGCGAAATTCTTGCCGTCGGCACGTGTCCAGATTGGAACCATCGACGCGCTGCTCGTTCAGCTTTGTCGAAGACATGACCTGACGCTGCTCAGTTCAGACCCAGACTTCGTGTCTGCATCCAAGCGCGTCAAGTTTCGACGATGGGGTGCGCGATGAGGGCCAGTAGCCTCGTCGCTTTTTTCTCAGCCCGAATGCGCCGCTGCGCGCGAGGCAAGAGGCCCCGATCGTCGGCAGCTTGTCGACCCACTCGTCGCTCGCGCGGCGGTCCACCCGCTGCAAAACGCGCCGTGTCACATCGCTTTGAACACGTGCACCCAGGCGCGGCTCACCGGGAGCTCGCGGTCGATGCCGTGAAGGCGGACGAACAGTCGGCTCGCATCGTCGCGCCGCGTGCCGGCGACGTGGTGCAGGTTGACCACCGTCGAACGGTGGATCTGGACGAACACCGCGGGGTCGAGCCGCGGCAGCAGCTCGACGATCGGCGTGCGGATCAGGTGCTCGGCGGCGGCGGTGCGGACGACGGTGTACTTGTCGTCGGCGTGGAAGTAGCGAACGTCGTCGACCGCGACCTGGTGGACGACGTCGCCGACGCCGGCGCGGATCCAGCGCAGCCGGTCGCGCGGCGCCGCCGCCGGCGGCGCGGCGAGCAGCTGGCGCAGCGCGAGCGCCAGGCGGTCGTCGACCGGCGGCGCGGCGGCCAGCCCGTCACGCAGCCGCTCGACGCACCGTGCGAGGCGCTCCGTCGACACCGGCTTGAGCAGATAGTCGATCGCCCGTTGCTCGAATGCCTGTACCGCGTAGGCGTCGTAGGCGGTGACGAAGACGACGCGCGTGTCGCCTTCGATGCCGGCGGCGACCTCGAGCCCGGTCATCCCCGGCATACGGATGTCGAGAAAGGCGACGTCCGGGCGCAGCGCGTCGATCTGCGCCGCCGCCTCGACGCCGTTTCGCGCGGTCGGCGCGAAGCGAATCCCGGGCCACAGGCCGGCGAGCTGCTGCTGCAGCGCGCGCGCCAGCGCCGGTTCGTCGTCGGCGACGAGCGCCAGCGTCATCGCACGCCGCTGCCGCCGGGCAGCGGCAGCCTCAGCGTGGCCGCGGTGCCGGGTTGGGTCGGCATCAGCGTCAACGACGCCGCGCCGCCCCAACGCGCCTGCAGCCGGTGGCGGATGTTGGCCAGCGCGATGCCCGCGCCGGCGGCGTCGTCGGTGCGCCGCGGTGCGTCGGCACCGGTGGCGTCGTCGCGGACTTCGACGACGAGGTTGCGGCCGTCGCGCCGCGCGGTGACGTGCACGCTGCCGCCGTCGACCTTCGGCTCCAGGCCATGGCGGATCGCGTTCTCGACCAGCGGCTGCAGCAGCAGCGGCGGCAGCGGCACCGCGTGCAGCGCGGCGTCGGCAGCGACGCTGTAACGCAGGCGGTCTTCCATCCGTTCGCGCATCAGCGCAAGGTAGGCCTCGGCCAGCGCAAGCTCGTGCCCGAGCGTGCTGTCGTCGGTGCGCAGGCTCGCGACGGTCGCGCGCAGGTAGTCGGTGAACGAGTCGAGCATCCGCTGCGCACGCTGCGGCGCGACGTCGATCAACGCGCGCACGCCGGCCAGCGTGTTGAACAGGAAGTGCGGTTCCATCTGCGCCTGCAGCAGCCTCAGCTGCGCCTCGACGGCGCGCCGCTCGGCGATGACCTGGCGCGCCTTGGCGCCGAAGATCTGATTCAGCACGAACGAGAACAGCAGCGCGATCAGCACGAGCCCGACGATGAAGTCGCCGTCCAACGCCGCGAACGTACGCCGCGTGTCGTCGCGGATCACCCACAGTCCGATCGGCCAGCCGACGACGACGCCGGCGAGCGGCACTACGGCGAAGAACAGCGACCGCCGGCGGTCGCTCCACGCGCGGATGCGGTCCTTGCCGAACGCCGGGATCGTGAGCGCGAACAGCAGGTGGACGACGCCGCCGACGATCAGCGAGACGACGAGGTTCTTGGCGAACCAGTCGGCCCACAGCGCCGGCCGCGCCCACGCGCCGCGGCCCTCGAGCGAAATGGCGCCGACCGCCAGCAGCGTGAAGCACATTGCGACGACGACGCAGAACGCCACCGTCAGCAGCCATTGCAGCCACACCGGGCCGACCGGGTCGAGGTCGTTGCCGACCCACGAAGCCCAGGCGCGTGCGAGCGTGTCGCGGGGGGTCGGCTGCATGCAAGGCAGTGTAGGCAGCGTCCGTGGCGGCGCCGCCGCGCAGCGACGACTCGACACGCGGCGCGACGAACGGCAATGGCGCGGCGCGAACCGCGCGGCGTCAGGCGCTGCCGTCCACCGACGCCGCGGCCTTGCGCAGCACTGCCGCCGACGCGTGCAGCGCGCCGCGTTCGGCGTCGTCCATCGCCGGCGCGATCACCTTCGTGCCGCCGCTGCGGCCGACGACGGTCGGCAGCGACAGCGCCACGCCGTCGAGCCCGAGCGCGCCGTGCTGCACGCGCGACACCGTCAGCACACGCTTCTCTCCGTGCAGCATGCTGCGCAGCAGGTTGGCGGTGACGAGGCCGATCGCGTGGTTCGTCGACCCCTTGCGCTGGATCACTTCGTAGGCGGCGTGGCGCACCTCCTGCGCGATCCGCGGCTCGTGGTCGGCGTGCCAGCCGGGCCAGTCGCGCAGCGGCACGCCGCCGACGCGCGCGCCCGACCACAGCACGACTTCGGAGTCGCCGTGCTCGCCGAGCACCTGCGCGTGGATCGACGCCACCGCCAGGCCGATCTCGCGCGCCAGCATCTGGCGCAGGCGTGCGGTGTCGAGCATCGTTCCGGTGCCGAGCACGTGCGACGGCGGCAGCCCGCTGGCCTGCGTCATCACTTGCGTCAGCACGTCGACCGGGTTCGTGACCATCACCACGATGCCGGGGAATCCGGCCAGCGTGCGGCCGATGTCGGCGACGAGCTTGGCGTTGTCGCGCAGCAGCGCCAGCCGCGACTCGCCGGGCTTGCCGCCGCGGCCGGCGGCGACGACGACGACGTTCATCCGCCGCATCTCGTCGACCGACTTCGCGACGTGGACCTCGCACGCCGGGTAGAACGCCGCGCCGTGCGACAGGTCCATCGCCTCGCCTTCGGCGACCGCGCTGCGCGCGTCGTGCAGCCACAGCTCGTCGGTCGCGCCCGAATGCAGCGTCGAGATCGCGACGCTGGTGCCGACCCAGCCGGTGCCGATGATGCCGACGCGACGTGTCATGTAACGGCTCCTTCGACGGCCGCGCGTGCGGCCTCGGTGCGCGGCGGCAGGTCGAGCAGCTCGTCGATCCGCCGGTCCTTGTCGCGCCATTGCTCGTCGACCCAGCGCGCGAGCCGCTTGCGGTAGCCCTTGTCGCCGACCGGGTCGCCGCCGAGCAGCTCGGCCGGGATCGGCCGCGCGCGGACGTCGACGACGACGTGCGCGACCCGCCCGGCGAGCAGGTCGCCGAAGGTCGGTGCGCCCTGCGGGTAGACGATCGTCACGTCGAGCAGCGCGGTGAACATCTCGCCCATCGTCGCCAGCGCCACGCCCATGCCGCCGAGCTTGGGCTTGAGCAGGTGGCGGTACGGGCTGCGCGTCTCGCGGTGCTTGGCGGCGCTGAATCGCGTGCCTTCGACGAAGTTGATCACCGACGTCGGGATGCGCTTGAACTTCTCGCACGCGCGGCGCGTCGTCTCGAGGTCGGCGGCCTGCGCGCCGCCGCCGCCACGGCCGCGCTTCATGAACGGGAAGTCGAGAGCCCACCACGCCAGGCCGATCACCGGCACCCAGATCAGCTCGCGTTTGAGGAAGAACTTCAAAAACGGGATGCGGCGGTGGAACACGCGCTGCAGCACGAGGATGTCGACCCAGCTCTGGTGGTTGCTCGACACGAGGTACCAGCCGCGCGGGTCGAGCCCGTCGATACCGTGCGTGCGCCAGCCACGGGCCCCGTTCGGCGTCGCATCGGCGATCCACGCGTTGTTGATCGCCACCCAGCGCTCGGCCAGCCCGGTGAGCAGCCGGTCGCAGACGCGGCGCACGCCGCGCGCCGGCCACACCAGCTTGACGAGCGCCGGCAGCGACATCGCCAGCGTCAGCACCAGCGTCGACAGCGCCAGCGTCGACGCGGTGACGGCGACGCGCAGCGGCGCGGGCAGGCGGGACAGCAGCATCGACGGGAAAGCGGGTGAACCGAAGGTCGAACGCACGGCACGCGCCGCGGCGACATTGTGCGTTGCGCGGCGCCGGACCGAACGTGCTTCGCGGCGCGGCCGACCCGCGGCGCGCCGCTACAGCCGCAGCTCGAGCCGCAGCTGCCAGTTCGTCGCGGTCGGCGACGTGCTGTGAACCGTCGTCCGCTCGCGGCCGTCGGCGAGCCCCGCGGCGGTGACCGTCGTCGTCGTCACGGCGTCTTCGGGCGCCAGGTTGCTCGCGGTCAGCCGCAGCGCGCGTCCCGGCGCCAGCGTCCACAGCGCATAGGCGTCCCAGAGGCGGCGTGCCGACACGGCGACGACCTGGTCGGTGTCGAGCCGCGTCGTCGTCGCCGGCGTCCACGCGACGTTGCCGCCGACCTTCCACCGCGTGCCGGCGATGCGCCAGTCGGCGCCGACGTTGGCGCTGGCGCGCGCCTGCTGGTCGAGCCGGTTGTCGGGGCCGGGCACCGCGTCGACGCGGCTGTCGTTGAACGCGGCGTTGGCGCGCAGCTCGACGTCGCTCGCGCCGGCGACCAGCGCGTCGAGGCGGAACTTGGCTTCGAGCTCGACGCCGCGCACCGTCGCGCCGCCGATGTTCGCCGGCCGCCGCACCCAGCGCGGCACCGGGCTCCACGGCACGGTTTCGAGCGTCGTGACGCCGCGGATCAGGTCGTCGACGCGGCGCTGATAGACGTTGGCCGACAGCACGCCGCCGTTCGGCAGATAGCGCTCGACCGCGACGTCGACGCCGATCGCGACCTCGGGCCGCAGCGCCGGGTTGCCGACGCGGTCGGGCGCGGTCGGCAGGTTGGGGCCGCCGGTCGGCCAGTCGCGAGCGAGCACCGGCCGCGCGATCAGGTTCGCGAGGTCGGGGCTGCGGTAGCTGCGCGTCAGGCTCACGCGCAGCTGGTCGCGGCTTCGCGGATCGGGCCTGTAGACCGCGTGCAGCAGCGGCGTGACGACGCGGCTGTCGTTCGTCGGCCGCGGGTCGACGCCGATCGCGGTATCGACCACGCCGGTGTCGCCGCGCGTCGCGATCGACTCCCAGCGCAGCCCGGCGTGCACCGCCCAGCGCGTGCCGATCGACCATTCGTCCTGCGCCCATGCGGCCAGCCGCAGCGACCGCGCCTGCAGGTGGTCGCCGTAGTCGACGAGCACCTCGGGCTCGGTCGTGCGCGTTTCGCGCCGCGTCGTCGTCTCGACGTCGGCGCCTGCGACGATCGTGTGCAGCCCGCGATCGCCGTCGGCGGTGGCGTCGTCGCCGTCGCCACCGACGTTCGTCGTCGTCTTCAGCGCCAGGTTCAGCGTGCGCTCGCGCGTTGCCGACGTGTCGCGCCAGCGCCGCAGCAGGTCGCCTTCGACGGTTTCGCTGCGCTCGCCGTCGCTGTCGGCGCGCCACACGCCGCCGTGGCCGCCGAACTCGACGCGCGTGTCGCCGAGCCGGTCGCGCCATTGCCAGCCGAAGCGCGCGTGGGTGTAACGGCTGTCGGTGGCGCCGAAGCCGGCATCGTGCAGCGGCGATGTCGGCGGTCGAACGAGCGTCGGCTCGATCGTGTAGCGGTCCTTCCCGGTCGCTGCCGAGTGGAACGTGCTCGGCGACAGCGTGAAGCTGCCGCCGCCTTCGAGCGGCCAGGTCAGCCGCGACGACAGCGAGACGCCGTCGCGCACGCTCGACGACGCGCTGCTCCGGCGGTGGCCTTCGAGCAGCGTGCCGTCGTCGGCGTCGACGATGTCCGTGAGCATGGTAGCTTCGTCGACGGTGCGGCGACGGAACAGCGCCGCGCTCGCGGTGTAGGCGAGCGCGCCGGCGGTGTCGCTGCGCGTCCAGTTCAGCGACGGCGACCAGCGGCCGTTCTCGGCCGCGACGCCGAGCTTCAGGTCGTTCAGCCGCAGCCGCGCGCGGCCTTCGCGCAGCACGATGTTGATCGTGCCGGCGATCGCGCGCGCGCCGGTCTCGGCGGTCGGCGCGCGCAGGATCTCGATTCGTTCGACCTGCTCGGGCGTGAGGCTGTCGAGGTCGAAGCCGCGCGGCGCGCGCTGGCCGTCGATCAGCAGCTGCGTGTAGCCGCCGCCCAGGCCGCGCATCCGCGGTGCGCCGCGCCGCCCGCCGGCGCCGGGCGTGGTCACGCCGGGCAGGCGCTTCAGCACGTCGGCGATCGACGCGTCGCCATAGCGATCGATCTCGTCGCGGCCGACGACGATCTTCGCCGCGGTGCTGTGGCGCCGCTGGTCGGTCGCGGTCTCGCGGCCGCCGACGATCTCCACCGTCTGGCCGGCCGGTGTCGGTGCGCTGGCCGCTGCCGACGGCGGTTCAGCCGCACCGCGTTGAGCCAGCGCCGGCGCTGCGGCGACGACCCACGCGGCGACGCCGGATCCGGCGACCGCGATCCGCGCGAACAGCGAGGAGAAACGCCGCGCAGCCATCGGCCGATTGTCGACGCGGCCCTGCCGTCGGCAGGCGATGCGCCGCGGCGAGCCGTTCAGTCCCTGTGTTCGAGGTCGGCGATCAGCGCCTTCATCTCGGCGATTTCGCGCAGCTGCGCGTCGATGATCGCGTCGGCGAGGCGGCGCACCCGCGGGTCGTCGATATCGGCGCGACGGCTCGTCAGGACGGCGATCGAATGGTGCGGGATCATCGCCTTCATGTAGTCGACCTGGTCGACCGTCGCCTGGCTGCGGACGAGCCACAACGCGGCAGCGAAGACCACGGCGGCGCCGACGGCGATGCCGAGGTTCGCCCGCCGGTCGTCGAGCATGTGGCGCATGAAGCCGAGCATCACCAGCGCCATCGCCGCGCCCATGACCAGTGCCATCCACGCCCGCGTCTGGCTGAAGAAGACGTGGTCGATCTCGTAGGTGTTCAGGTACATCAGCCCGAACATCACGACGGTCGACGTCGCGACCATGGCCGCGAAGCGGCGGTAGGCGCGGTGCGGGCGGTGGCGTGCGTGGTCGCGGTCCATGGCTGTCGGCTCCGGTGGTTCGCGGCGCGGTCGGCGCCTCGCGGTACGGCCGCTGCCGGGTGCGGCAAATTCGGCGCCGCCGACCGACCGCACGACGCTGCGAGGCAGACGCGCAAGCGACGGTGCCGACGCGGTAAGGTTCGCGCTGCGGCGAACGCCGCCTTCTCGCATGCCGACCCTCTGGATCCCGTATTGCGGCGCCGCGCCGACGCCGACCGAATGGCTCGCGCGGTGGAACGCCGACCCGTGGCTGCTGGCCGCGCTCGCGGCGCTGGCGGTCGCGGCGTGGCGGCTGCGCGGCGTGGACGGCGCCCGCCCGCGCGCCGCGGCGGCGGCGCTGGCGCTGGCCGCGGTGCTGTTCATCTCGCCGCTGTGCGCGCTGAGCTCGGCGCTGTTCTCGGTGCGCGTCGGCCACCACGTGTTGCTGACCGCCGCGGTCGCGCCGCTGTTCGTGCTGGCGCTGCCGCGGGGGTCGGATCGCCGGATCGGTGCGTCGCTCTTCGGCTGGACCGCGGCCCACGCGGCCGTCTTCTGGGTCTGGCACGCGCCGGCGCTGTACGCCGCGGCGCTGTCGAGCGACGCGGTCTTCTGGTCGATGCAGGCCAGCCTGTTCGTCACGGCGGCCGGCTTCTGGCACGCGGTACGCCGCGCGTTGCCGCCGGCGGCGGCCGCGGCGCTGTTGGCGACGATGCTGCAGATGGGGCTGCTCGGCGCGCTGCTGACGCTGGCCGCCTCGCCGCTGTACGCGCCGCACGTCGCGACGACGCTCGCGTGGGGCTACTCGCCGCTCGAAGACCAGCAACTCGCCGGGTTGATCATGTGGGCGCCGGCGTCGGCCTTGTACCTCGCTGCGGCGCTGGTCGTCGTCGGCCGCTGGCTCGCAGGCGCACCGCGCCCGGCGCCGCGCGCCGCATGATCGAGCGCCTGCGCGCGTGGGCGCGCGGCTACACCGACGCCGGCCGCTACTCGCCGGTCGGCGTCGCGTTCCACTGGGTGATGGCGGCGCTGGTCGTGTTCCAGCTCGGCTGGGGCGTCTATGCCGCGTGGCAGCTTGCCGGCGGCGACAAGGTGCACGCAACCCAGCTGCACGGTGCGGTCGGCCTCGCGCTGCTCGCGCTCGCGGCGTTGCGGCTGCTGTGGCGGGCGATCGTCCCCGGGCCGGTCAACGCCGCCGACCGGCAAGGCTGGCAGACGCTGGCGTCGAAGGCGACGCACGTCGCGTTCTACGTCTGCTTTTTCGGGCTGCCGCTGTCGGGCTGGGCGATGTGGTCGGCCGAGGTGCCGCCGGCGCCGTTGGCACTGGCCGGCGTCGTGCCGTGGCCGGCGTTGCCGCTCGACGGCGTCGACTTGGCGACGCGCTGGCGCGTGCTCGACGCCGCCGCCGATGTCCACGCCGCGCTCGTCAAGCTGCTGATCGCGCTCACTGCCTTGCATGCGGGCGCGGCGCTGAAGCATCACTTCTGGGACCGCGACGAGGTGCTGGAGGCGATGGTGCCCGAGGTACCGGATGCGCCGGCGCCGACCCGGCCAGCGCCGCCGCGTACGCCGCCAGCGCGGCGGCCTCGTCGGGCGCGAGCCGCTGGCTGATGCGCAGCATCGCCGCGTCGGCGTCGGTGCGGCGCTCGCCGCGGCGCCAGGCGTGCAGCTGCTGCGCCTGGTAGGGCGCCGGCTGACCGGCGAGCGGCGGCGCGGCGCTGCCGCGGCCTTCGCCGTCGGTGCCGTGGCAGTCGGCGCATGCAGCGAGGCCACGGCCGGCGTCGCCGTCGGTCCACAGCGCCGGCGGCCCATCGGCCGGCACGGCGTCGGCGATCGCGCGGCGATCGCCCGCCGCCCAGCGCAGGCCGGCGTAGTGCTGCGCCACGGCGCGCCGTTCGGCGTCGGTCAGGCGCTCGGCGACGTGCGCCATCGGCGGGTGGCGGCGGCGGCCGTCGGCGTACGCGGCGAGCTGGCGCACCAGGTAGCCGGCGTCGAGCCCGGCGAGCCGCGGCGTGCCGGCGCCGTCGCCACGGCCGTCGACGCCGTGGCAGGAGAAGCACGCGTACGCGGCGCCGGCGTCGCCGCCGCTCCACGCGATAAGCTCGCCCGACGCGCGAAAGCGATCGGCCGACGCCGTCTGCACCGGGCCGCACGCCGTCGTCATCACCACCCCGGTCACCGCGGCCAGCGCCGCGACGCTGCGCCGCCACCACCCTCGGACGCTGTCGACCCCACCCGTGTTGCGCATCGGTTCGTTCGTCGTGCTCTGCTGCGGCCTGGCGGCCTGCGACGCGCCGCCCGCGCCGGTGGCGACCGTGCCGCTGGCCGACCCGGCGCGCGGGCTGCAGGTGATCGCCGACGTCGGCTGCGGCGCGTGTCACCGCATCCCCGGGCTGCGCTGGCCGCGCGGCACCGTCGGCCCGGCGCTCGACGGCTTTGGCGATGCTAGTCTCGTCGCCGGACACCTGCCGCGGCGACCCGACATCGTCGCCGCGTTCGTCCGCGACGCACCGGCGGTGCTGCCGGGGACGTCGATGCCGGCGATGCCGCTGACCGAACGAGACGCGCGCGATGTCGCTGCCTATCTCCTCACCCTTCGCGCCCGCTGACGTCGGCGGCGGCTGGCCGCCGCCGGTGCTCGACCCCGCCGGGCCGTACGCCGGGTCGACGACGACGCTCGCGTGGGCGCTGTTCATCGGCGGCGCGCTGGTCACGCTGGTCGTCGTCGCGGCGCTGGCCGCGGCGTTGTTCGGCTCGCCGCGGCTGAAGGCGCGGCTCGGCGGCGTGCGGACGGTGTGGCTCGGCGGCGTCGCGTTTCCGGTCGTCGTGCTCACCGCGCTGCTCGTCTGGGGGCTCGCGCTGACGCGCGACCTGACCGCGCCGATCACCGGCGACGAGCCGCGGATCCGCGTCACCGCGCAGATGTGGTGGTGGCGCGTGGCCTACCTCGACGCCGAGCGCCGCGTGCGCGTCGTCGACGCCAACGAGCTGCACATCCCGGTCGGCCGGGCGGTCGTGCTCGAGCTCGAATCCGACGACGTGATCCACAACCTGTGGGTGCCGCGGCTGTCGGGCAAGCTCGACATGGTGCCGGGGCGGACCAACCTGATGCGCATCCAGGCCGACTCGCCGGGCGTCTACGGCGCGCTGTGCGCCGAGTACTGCGGCGGCCCGCACGCGCTGATGGGGCTGCAGGTCGTTGCCCACGACGCCGACGGCTACGACCGCTGGCTCGACGCCCGCGCGGCGCGCGAGCGGGCCGCGCCGGCGGCGGCCGCCAACGCCAGCGTCGAGCGCGGCGAACGCCTGTTCGGCGAGGTCGGCTGCGCGGCGTGCCACCGCATCGCCGGCACGCGCTACGACGGCGCGGCCGGCCCCGACCTGAGCCACGTCGGCCAGCGGCGCACGCTCGGCGCCGGCATCCTGCCGAACCACGTCGGCACGCTGATGGGCTGGATCGGCAACGCGCAGGCGATCAAGCCCGGCAACCGCATGCCGGCGTACACGACGCTCGCCGCCGACGACCTGCGCGCGCTCGCCGACTACCTGCAGGCGCAGCGGTGACGTCGGAGACCGGCTTCGACCCGGCGCTGTACGACCGCTTTCCGACGAAGGGCGAGCGGCCCAAAGGCGAACTCGACGAGCTCAAACGCATCTGGCACGCCCCCGGCGGCTGGGCGCGGCTCACCGTCGTCAACAACAACTACATCGGGCTGTGGTACGTCGGCGCGGCGTTCCTGTTCTTCCTGCTCGCCGGCGTGCTCGCGCTGGTGATGCGTACGCAGCTCGCGCTGCCGCTGCAAGGCGTGCTGCCGCAGGCGACGTACAACCAGTTCTTCACGATGCACGGCACGGTGATGATGTTCCTGTTCGCCGTGCCGGCGGTCGAGGCGATGG
>CBDUBX010000038.1:0-14965 GCA_965365495.1 uncultured Burkholderiales bacterium | reverse complement strand
TCGTCGCGCATGAACCACTGGCCGCGCGCGTCGAGCGCCAGCCAGCCGTGGCAGTGCGGCACGTTGGGCCACTTTTTCAGCGCGGCTTCGACGATCGCGTCCATTCGTTCGCTACCGGGGTTGTCGGTCGGCCAGCCAGCTTGCCACGGCGTGCGGCATCGTCAACACCGCGCCCGGAAAACCCCCGTGCGGGAAGCCGACGTGGCCGCCGTGCGCCGGCTGCCACAGCGTGACGCAGCGGCCGACGTCGCCGGGACGCGGCAGGCTGGCGGCCGGCACGAACGGGTCGTTGCGCGCGTTGAGCACAAGCGCCGGAATCGCGATCTCGGCCAGGCGCGGCCTGGCCGACGACCGCGCGTAGTAGTCGTCGGCATCGCGAAAGCCGTGCAGCGGCGCGGTGAAATGTTCGTCGAAGTCGCGCAGCGTGCGCGCCGCGCGCACGCGTTCGCGGTCGAACCGCCCCGGGTGCTGGCGCCACTTCGCGTCGGCCTTGGGCTTCATCGTCGATAGAAAGGTGCGCGTGTAGACGACGCGGTTGAAGCCGCGCGCGATCGCCACGCCCGACGCCGCGAGGTCGAGCGGCGCCGAGATCGACGCCACCGCCGCGGCGATGTCGGCGGCCGCGGCGCCGCTTTCCTCGGCCCAGCGCAGCAGCGCGTTGCCGCCGAGCGAGACGCCGACGACGAGCAGCGGCGCCGGCGCGGCGGCGCGCAGCCGAGCGAGGATCCAGCCGACCTCTTCGAAGTCGCCCGAGTGGTAGGCGCGCGGCGCCAGGTTCAGCTCGCCCGAGCAGCCGCGGAAGTGCGGCACGTGGTAGTGCCAGCCGCGCTGCCGCGCCACCGCGGCGAAGGCCTGCGCATAGGCGCTGGCGCTGCTGCCTTCGAGGCCGTGGAAGAGCACGAGGTGCGGCGCCGCCACGTCGGCCGCGGGCAGCGTGTCGACGTCGACGAAGTCGCCGTCGGGCGTCGTCCAGCGCTCGCGCACGAACCCGGGCGGTGCGCCGTCGTGGCGGCGCGCGCGCGTCGCCGCCCAAATCGTCTGCAGGTTGCCGCCGGGCAACCAGCGCGGCGCGCGGTAGTCGTGGACCACGTCAGGCGCGGCGCGACCCGCGGCGCCGAGCCGCCCGCGGCGGCGGCGCCGGCGGCCGGCCGGCGAGGCGCCGCGGCGGCACGGTCAGTGCAGCGGCCCGGTCGGGCGGTGCGCCGCTTCGGCGGCGTCGGGCGGCTCGGCCGGGCTGGCGTGGTGGGCGGCGATGCGCCAGCCGTGCGGCGTCTTCAGGTACAGGTTCGTGACCTGCAGCCAGACCGTCTGCCGGCCCTGCGGCGCGGTCACATCGACGCGTTCGACGAGGTGGTGCAGCGCACCGCCGACCAGCACCAGCCGCCGCACCTGCTCGGGCCGGATGCGCAGTCGCCCGAGCGCGAACGCGGCCTCGAACACCGCGCGCACCGCCGCCGCGCCGACCGCGCGCCGGCCGCCGGGGTGGAGGCAGACGATGTCGTCGTCGTCGGCCCACAGCGCCATCAGCCGGTCGAGGTCGGCGGCCTCGATCGCGTCGTAGAACGCAGCTTCGACGTCGTCGGCCGAACCGGCCAGCGCCGGCGGCCGCTGCGGCACCGTCATGCGCGGCGCCGGCGGCGGCGGGCCGCGACGCCGGCCACCGCGGCCGCGCCGACGGCCGCCAGCGCTCCCGTCGCCGGCTCCGGCACCGCGCTAACCCACAGCAGCGATTCGTCGTCGGCCGGGTCGGCGGCGAGCGTGGCGTCGATCCAGCTGCGGTACGCCGCCGGCCGGACGAACGCCGACCCGCGCGGCGGCGCGCCGGCGTCGCGCAGCTGCGCCGACGCGATGCCGAGCAGCACGCCGGTGTCGGCGACATGGCCGCCGAACAGCCCGCCGCCGCTGTCGTTGCCCTGGACGTAGACGTCGCGATCGTGGCTCAGCAGGTAGTGGACGACGACGTCGCCGCGCGGGCCGCCGTCGTCCGGGTCGATCGTCGTCGCCGCCTCGCCGATCGTCGTCCAGCCGTAGGCGCGCGGCCCGGTCTCGGTGTTGAACGCGCTGACGATGGTCGCCGCCAGCGGGTCGTCGAACTCGCCGTCGGCGAACGTGCCGGCGTACAGCGGCAGGTACGGCGCGGCGACGGCGTCGGCGGCGACGAGGCGCAGCAGCGCCAGGTCGTTGGCCGGGTAAGGCCCGGCGCCCGGCGCGTCGTAGCGCGCGGCGACGGTGAAGCTGCCGTAGCCGTTGGTCCACGTCGCGCCGACCGCGGTCGTGTTGTGCGCCGCGGTCAGCACCCACGACGGCGCGACCTGCACGCCGCGGCCGACGGCGGCGAAGGCCGCGGTCTGGGTTGCGTGGGTGATCGCCGCGGCCGGCGGCGCGACGGCGACGGCGGCGACGACTCCGGCAGCGGCGGCCACGGCGCGCAGGCGGGCCGCGGTTCGGGCAGGCAGCAACATCACGGCGGTCCCTCTCGGCGTCAATTGAAGACCACGCACTTGCGGCCGTTGACGAGCACGCGATGCTCGACGTGCCAGCGCACCGCGCGCGCGAGGACGATCGACTCGATGTCGCGGCCGACGGCGGTGAAGTCGGCGGCCGACAGCGTGTGGTCGACGCGCTGCACGTCCTGCTCGATGATCGGCCCTTCGTCGAGGTCGGCGGTGACGTAGTGCGCGGTCGCGCCGATCAGCTTCACGCCGCGCGCGTGCGCCTGGAAGTACGGCCGCGCACCCTTGAAGCTCGGCAGGAAGCTATGGTGGATGTTGATCGCCCGGCCGGCCAGCTGCTCGCACAGCCGCGGGCTCAGGATCTGCATGTAGCGCGCCAGGACGACGACGTCGACGCGCTCGCGCTCGACGATCGCCAGCACGTCGGCTTCCTGCGCCGCTTTCGCGGCGGCGGCGTCGCCGCCGTGCGCCGCGGCGTCGATCGGCAGGTGATGGAACGCGAGGCCGTAGCTCGCCGCCAGCGGCTCGAAGCGGCGGTGGTTGGACACGATCGCCGCGATGTCGGCGGCGAGCCAACCGCTGTGCCAGCGGAACAGCAGGTCGTTGAGGCAGTGGCCGTGTTGGCTGACCATCAGCAGCAGCCGCGGCCGGCGCGCGAGCGCGTGGACGTCGGCGCGCATTGCGAACTGCTGGCGCGTGTGCTGCAGCAGCGCCGCAAGCGTTGCCGGGTCGGCGAGCTGCGGCGGCGCCTCGAAATGCACGCGCATGAAGAACAGCCCCGTCGCGTCGTCGCCTTCGAGGTCGCCGAACTGCTGCGAATCGATGATGTTGCAGCCGGCCTGGTAGAGCAGCCCCGACACCGCGTGGACGATGCCCTTCGTGTCGGGGCACGCCAGCGTGAGGACGAATTCGCGTTCGCTGCTCGGCATCGCGGTGATTGTAGGAAGCGCGACCGCGGCATCGCGCAACGAGCGATGCGCGGTCGACCGCGGGAGGCTCAGCCGGCGATTGCCGCGGCGGCCCGCGCCGCCTGCGAGTCGGCGACGGTGATCGCGGTCATGTTGACGATCCGCCGCACGGTTGCCGACGGCGTCAGCACGTGCACCGGCTTGTTCGCGCCGAGCAGCACAGGGCCGATCGCGATGCCGCCGCCGGCCGCGGTCTTCAGCAGGTTGTAGGCGATGTTCGCGGCGTCGATGTTCGGCAACACCAGCAGGTTGGCCTCTCCGCGCAGCGTGCTGCGCGGCATCACCTTCGCGCGCGCCGAGGCGTCGAGCGCGACGTCGCCGTGCATTTCGCCGTCGACCTCGAGCTCGGGCGCGCGCTCGCGCAGCAGCGCCAGCGTGCGCCGCATCTTCAGCGCGCTGGGATGGTCGCTGGTGCCGAAGTTCGAGTGCGACAGCAGCGCGGCGCGCGGCGCGATCCCGAGGCGGCGCATCTCGTCGGCGGCCATCACCGTGATCGCCGCGAGCTGCTCGGCGGTCGGGTCGGCGTTGACGTGGGTGTCGACGAGGTAGACCTGCCGCGCCGGCAGGATCAGCCCGTTCATGCACGCGTAGACAGCGGCGCCATCTTCGGCGCTTGCGGTGTTCTCGGCGGCGTCGGCGCCGGCGCCACTGTTGCCGCGGCCCACGCCGCGCTTCGGCCCGATCACCTGGTCGATGTAGTGCAGGTGCGCGGCGGTCGTGCCCCAGGTGCCGCACAACAGCCCGTCGACCTCGCCCTTTTCGAGCAGCATCGCGCCGATCAGCGTCAACCGGCGGCGCATCTCGATCTTGGCGATCGCGATCGACACGCCCTTGCGCTCGGTCAACCGGTGGTAGGTCGTCCAGAAGTCGCGGTAGCGCGGGTCGTCCTCGACGTTGACGATGTCGTAGTCGGCGCCGTGCGCGAGGCGCAGGCCGAACTTCTCGATCCGCGCGGCGATCACCGCCGGGCGGCCGATCAGCGTCGGCCGCGCGAGGCGTTCGTCGACGACGACCTGCACCGCGCGCAGCACACGCTCGTCCTCGCCTTCGGCGTAGGCGATGCGCGTCGCGACGCCGGCCTTCGCGAGGTCGAAGATCGGCTTCATCGTCGTGCCCGACGCGTAGACGAAGTGCTTCAGCTTCTCGCGGTACGCGTCGAGGTCGGCGACCGGCCGACGCGCGACGCCCGACGCCGCCGCGGCTTGCGCCACCGCCGGCGCGATGCGCCCCATCAGCCGGTGGTCGAACGGCTTGGGGATCAGGTACTCGCGGCCGAACGACAGCGTCGCGCCGGCATAGGCGGCGGCGACGACGTCGCTCTGTTCGGCGCGCGCCAGACCGGCGATCGCGTGCACCGCGGCGATTTCCATCTCGTCGGTGATGGTCGTCGCGCCGCTGTCGAGCGCGCCGCGGAAGATGTACGGGAAGCACAGGACGTTGTTGACCTGGTTCGGGTAGTCGCTGCGCCCGGTGGCGATCACCGCGTCGGGTCGCGCGGTGAGCGCCGCCTCGGGTTCGATCTCGGGCGTCGGGTTGGCGAGCGCGAAGACCAGCGGGTCGCGCGCCATCGTCGCCAGCACCTCCGCCTTCAGCACGCCGGCGGCCGACAGGCCGAGGAAGACGTCGGCGTCGGGCAGCACGTCGGACAGCGTGCGCGCGTCGGTCGCTTGCGCGAACTGCGCCTTGTCGTCGTCCATCAGCTCGGTGCGACCGGTGTAGACGACGCCGGCGAGGTCGGTGACCCAGATGTGTTCGCGCGGCAGCCCGAGCTTGACGAGCAGGTTCAGGCACGCCAGCGCCGCCGCGCCGGCGCCCGACGCGACGAGCTTGACGTCGCCGATCCGCTTGCCGACGACCGCCAGCCCGTTGATCAGCGCCGCGCCGACGACGATCGCCGTGCCGTGCTGGTCGTCGTGGAACACCGGGATGTTCATCCGCTCGCGCAGCCTGCGTTCGACGACGAAGCAGTCGGGCGCCTTGATGTCCTCGAGGTTGATGCCGCCGAACGTCGGCTCGAGCGCGGCGATCGCGTCGCACAGCCGGTCGACATCGGTCTCGGCGAGCTCGATGTCGAAGACGTCGATGCCGGCGAACTTCTTGAACAGCACCGCCTTGCCTTCCATCACCGGCTTGGCGGCCAGCGGGCCGATGTTGCCCAGGCCGAGCACCGCGGTGCCGTTGGTGACGACGCCGACGAGGTTGCCGCGCGCGGTGTAGCGGAACGCCGCCGCCGGGTCGGCGACGATCTCCTCGCACGCCGCGGCGACCCCCGGCGAATACGCGAGCGCCAGGTCGCGCTGGTTGGTCAGCTGCTTCGTCGCCGTGACCTGCAGCTTGCCCGGCGTCGGATGCTCGTGGTAGTCGAGCGCCGCACGCTTGAGCTCGGCGGCCTTGTCGGCGGCGTTCGCGTCGGCAGTGGCGTCGGCTGCCGGCGGCGGCACGTCGGCGGCGTCGACGGCGGTCTTCGGCTGCGGGGTCGTCATCGCGTCGTCTCCTCGCCGCGTTCGCGCATGCCGGCGGACGGCATCGCGGTCGGGCGCGGAATTCTAGGTACGACGCCACGCGCGTTCCGCCGTGGGCGGAAGAACGTCGCGCGCGACGATGGCTGCCTCCGGGTCTTCCGGCCGCAGGTCTTCGACGACACTCGCGCGGTGCCGAACGACGCTTCTCTTGACGCCCCGCACGCGCCGGCGCCGCGCGGCGAGTTCGAGCTGATCGCGCGCCACTTCTCGCGCCCGGTGCGGCGCGCGCCGCTCGGCGGCGGCGACGATTGCGCGTTGATCGCGGTCGAGGCCGGGATGCAGCTCGCGGTGTCGACCGACCTGCTCGTCGAAGGCCGCCACTTCCTGTCGACGGTCGCCGCCGACCGGCTCGGCCACAAGGCGCTGGCGGTGAACCTGAGCGACCTCGCGGCGTGCGGCGCCGCGCCGCTGGCGTTCACGCTCGCGCTGTCGTTGCCGCGCGCCGACGATGCGTTCTGCGCCGGGCTCGCCGAGGGCCTCTACGCGCTCGCCGACGAACACGCGATCGAGCTCGTCGGCGGCGACACGACCGCCGGGCCGCTGACCGTCGGCATCACCGTCTTCGGCCAGGTGCCGGCCGGGCGCGCGTTGCTGCGCAGCGGGGCGCGCGCCGGCGACGACGTCTGGGTCAGCGGCACGCTCGGCGACGCGCGGCTCGCGCTCGAGGTCTTCCGCGGCACGCGTTCGCTCGCCGGCGACGACTTCGACGCGGTGCGACGGGCGATGGAGCGGCCGACGCCGCGCGTTGCGCTCGGTATCGCGTTGCGCGGCGTCGCGACGAGCGCGATCGACGTGAGCGACGGCTTCGCCGGCGACCTCGGCCACGTGCTGCGCCGCTCGGGCGTCGGCGCGGTCGTCGACGTCGACGCGCTGCCGGCGAGCGCCGTGCTCGCCGCGCAACCGGGCGACGTGCGGCGGCTGTGCACCGCGGCCGGCGGCGACGACTACGAGCTCGCGTTCACCGCCGCGCCGGCGGCGCGCGACGCGGTGCGCGCCGCCGGCGCCGCCTGCGGCGTCGCGGTCACGCGCGTCGGCGCGATCGACGCCGGGTCGCGGCTGCGCTGGGTCGATGGCGACGGCCGCGGCGTCGACTTCGACATCGCCGGCTTCGACCACTTCGCCTGACGCGCATGGCCGCCGACACGACGCACCGCACGTGGCTGCCGCGGCACCGGCCGACGGTGCGTTTCCTGCTTGCTCACCCGGCGCATTGGATCGCGCTCGGCTTCGGCGCCGGCCTGTCGCCGCTCGCGCCGGGCACCGTCGGCACGCTGTGGGCGTGGGTCGCGTTCCTCGTCTTCGACCGCTGGCTCGACGCCATCGGCTGGGGCGTCGTGATCGCCGGGGGCACGGTCGTCGGCGTCTGGGCGTGCCTGCGCACCGCGCGCGACATCGGCGTCGCCGACCCGCGGGCGATCGTCTGGGACGAGGTGCTCGCGTTCTGGTGCGTGCTGTGGCTGGTGATGCCGGTCGGCTTCGCCGGCCAGCTCGCGGCGTTCGTCATCTTCCGCGCGTTCGACATGGCCAAGCCGGGGCCGATCGCGTGGCTCGACCGCGCCTTCAAGCAGCGCGCGCCGGGGCAGCCGATCGGCTGGCGGCAAGGTGTGGGCATCGTCGCCGACGACTTCGCCGCGGCGCTGGCGACGCTCGTGGCGATTGCGCTGTGGTTGCGCGCGTGAGCGGCGCAGCCGGACTAGCAGCGGTTCCGGGGGCGTCGAATTGATCCTGGACGTGAGCGATCGCTTCGACATCGAGGTCCGCGAGCTCGCCGAGGCGCTGCGCGCCCGCAGCTGGCGCATCGCCGCCGCCGAAAGCTGCACCGGCGGGCTGCTCGCCGCCGCCTGTACGTCGCTGGCCGGGTCGAGCGACTGGTTCGACCGCGGCGTCGTCAGCTACAGCAACGCCGCCAAGACCGACCTGCTCGGCGTCGGCGCGGCGCTGATCGACGCCCACGGCGCGGTCAGCGAAGCGGTCGCGCGGGCGATGGTCGACGGGCTGCTGCAGCGCGCGCCGGTCGACCTCGCGGTCGCCGTCACCGGCATTGCCGGGCCCGGCGGCGCGGTGCCGGGCAAGCCGGTCGGCACCGTGTGGCTGGCGTGGGGCGCGCGCGGGCGCGTCGACGCCGAAAGGCTGGCGCTCGCCGGCGACCGCGCCGCGGTGCGCGACGCCGCGGTGCGTGCGGCGCTGCACCGGCTGCGCGACGCGGCGCGGGCCGGCTGACGACGGCGGAGCTGAAGCGCGCAGCCGATGACGCGGCCGCCGCCGTGTCAGCGCTGCTCGTAGACGCCGAGCTTTTCGTGCAGCGGCGTTTCGTCGGCGACGAAGACGAACGCCGGCGTCTCGTCCGACGCGTTGCGCAGCGCAACCTTGGCGTAGCCCGGCGCGCACGCGGTGTCGGCCTCGGCGACGTGGAACGCGGTGTCGTCGACGCGCAGCGAAAAGCCGCCTTCGATGGCGTGGAAGACCATCGCCGGCGAGCGCACCGGCAGCGACAGCGTCTGCGCGGGGCGCAGCATCAGCGCGTACAGCCCGAGGATGTTCTGCGCGTCGCGGCCGGTGTGCGGGTCGACGTAGCGCAACTGCACCGCGTCGGGCGCGGCCTTGGCGTTCGCCAGCGCGACGAGCGCGGCGCGCGTTGCGGTCCACGGATAGCGCAGCAGCGGATACGCGCCTTGCGGCCGCGCGAACCGCGGCGCCGGCTGCAGCCCGCCGGCGGCGACGCCGTGGCCGCCGGCGCCGGCGACGACGTCCTGCCGCGGGCCGTCGACGTGGTAGCTGGCTTCGAGGTAGTGCACCAGCGGCAGGTCGAGCACGTCGAGCCAGACGACCGGCGCGTCGCCGGCGTGGCCGTGTTCGTGCCACAGCCCGGTCGGTGTCAGGATCAGGTCGCCGCGCGCCATCGGGCACTGCTGGCCGTCGACCGTCGTGTACGCGCCCGACCCTTCGACGACGATGCGCACCGCGTTCGGCGTGTGGCGGTGCGCCGGCGCCCATTCGCCGGGCAGCAGCAGCTGCATGCCGAGGTAGATCGCCGCCGTCGCCTGCATCCGCGCGAGGCCGTGGCCGGGGTTGGCGAGAACGAGCACGCGGCGCTCGGCCTTCTCGATCGGCGTCAGCTCGCCGGCCTGCAGCAGCAGCGGCCGCAGCGCGGCGTAGCGCCAGTGCGTGGCGCGCGTTGCCGGCCGCGGCCGCTCGGGCGGCAGCACCGCGCGCAGGCTCGGCCACAGCGGCACGAGGTGCTGCGCGGTCAGCGCGGCGCGGTAGTCGGCGGGCAGGTCTTCGAGCCGGCCGAGCTCGGGCGAAGCGGGGGTGACGACGTCGTCCATCGATGTCCTTCGTTCAGTCGTCGAGGCAGCGCTCGACGCGCCAGCCCCAGAGCCATTCGAGCGCGTCGTAGTAGCGCTCGGGCGGGCGGCCCTTCCACAGGCCATTGCGCACGAGTCGTTCCACGCCCTTGGCGTGAAAGATCCGCCCCATCTCGCGCGCCGACAGCACCGTGCGCGCGGTGCGCGCGACGCGCGCGCGCTCGTAACGCGCGAACGCCGCGGCGACGTCGCCGCGCTCGACGCGCACCGCCTCGCCGAGCGTTACCGCGTCTTCGAGCGCCATGCATGCGCCCTGCGCCAGGTATTGCAGCGTCGCGTGGGCGGCGTCGCCGAGCAGCGCGACGTTGCCCGCCGGGCCGAAGACCCAGTTCGCGATCGGATGCCGGTCGGCGGTGGCCCAGCGCTTCCAGTCGCGCGGCAGGTCGATCAGCCGGCGCGGCCGCGGCGAGATGTCGGCGAAATAGTCCTGCACCTCGGCGCGGCTGCCCTCGCGCACGCTCCACTCCTCGGCGTCGCGGCTGTGGAAGGTGACGACGACGTTGTATTGCGCGCCGCCGCGCAGCGGGTAGTGGACGAGGTGGCAGTCGGGGCCGACCCAGATCGTCGCGGTGTTGCCGCGCAGGTCGGCGGGGAAGTCGTCGCGGTCGACGACGGCGCGGTAGACGACGTGGCCCGACACGCGCGCCGCGTCGCCGACGTATTGCGCGCGGACGACCGACTTCACGCCGTCGGCGGCGACCAGCGCGCGGCCGCGGTGCGCGCCGCCGGCGGCGTCGTGGACGGTGACGCCGTCAGCGCCCGCGTCGACGTGCGTCACCGTGGTCGCGGTGCGGATCTCGACCCCCGGCGCGGCGCGCGCCGCGTCGAGCAGCACGCGGTGGACGTCGGCGCGGTGGATCACCGCGTACGGGTTGACGAACCGCGCCTCGAACGCGGCGCCGGTCGGGATCTCGGCGACGACGCGCTCGTCGACCGCGTCGTGCATCACCAGGCGCTCGGTGCACACCGCGTGCGCCCGGGCGGCGTCGCCGACGCCGAGCGCGTCGAACGCCGCGAACGCGTTCGGCGCCAGCTGGATGCCGGCGCCGATCTCGCCGAGCTGCGCCGACTGTTCGAGCACGCGCACGGGCAAGTTCTGCCGCGCCAGCGCCAGTGCCGCGGCCAGGCCGCCGATGCCGCCGCCGGCGACGATCACCGGCGCCGGGTCGGGCGCAGCGGCGGCGGGGGAAGAAGGCGCGGCGGCCATCGCGCGATCGTGCCACCGGGGCGCCTCGGCGCGCGCGTCAGGGGGAAGTGGGCGCAAGCGGCGCGGGGGCGGCCGCTGATTCCGCGTCGACATCGCCACGGCGACACCGACGGCAGCATGCCGTGCGCGCGCAACGAGCGGTGCCGCGGCGCGCGCCGCGTCAGGCGTCGCCGAGGGCGAGCCGCAGCGGTGGTGACGCCGCGGCGACGACGCCGGCGCGCCCCTGCCCCGCCGCACCCGCGACGCGCCCGACCATCGCCAGCACCCAGCGCCGCAGCGCGGGCCATGGCTCGCGCGGCCACTGCGGGTGCGGCAGGCCCTTGATCACGCCGTCGCAGACGTGGCCGTCGGCGAGCCAGCGTGCGAGCAGCGCTGAGTCGAGCAGCGGCACGACGCGTTCGAGGAGCCGCTCGCGGTCGCGCCAGACGCGCGCCTCTTTCAGCGCCAGCGGCAGCGGCGTGCCGGCGTCGACCGCCCGGCGCACGCGCGCCAGCGTGCGCACGTCGTCGGCCAGCGACCAGTGAACCATCACCGCCGATTCGCCCTCGGCGCGCAGCCCGTCGACGATGCGCAGCGCGCGCGCGACGTGGCCGCCCCATATCGCGTCGCCGAGCTGGCCGACGTCGTAGCGCGCGACGTCGAGCACCGCGCGGCGGATCGCCTCGAAGCCGACCTCGCCCGGCGGGTGCAGCAACGCGAGCTTGTCGATCTCGTGTTGCGCGGCGAGCAAGTTGCCTTCGACGCGGTCGGCGAAGAAGTCGAGCGCGAGCCGCCCCTCGTCACCGGCCGGCACGCGCTGGCCCTGGCGCGCCAGCCGCTGCGCGAGCCACGCCGGCAGCGCAGACCGCGGCGGCGTCTCGACGCGCAGTGCGACACCGGCGGCGTCGAGCGCAGCGAACCACGCCGACTTCTGCTGCTGCCAGTCGAGCCGCGGCAGCTGCACCAGCGTGACGACGCCGTCGACCGCGTCTTCGGCGTAACGCTGCAGCGCCGCCGAGCCGTCCTTGCCGGGCTTGCCCGACGGGATGCGGATCTCGACCAGCTGCGCCGGCGCGAACAGGCTCTGCTCGCGCGCCGCGCCGAGCACCGCGCTCCAGTCGAAATGCGCGCCGGCGGCGACGAACACACGGCGCTCGGTGTGGCCGGCGGTGCGCGCCGCGGCGCGCACCGCGTCGCCGGCCTCCTGCGCCAGCAGCGGGTCGTCGCCGTGGACCGTGACGATGCGCGGCACGCCGCGCGCGAGGCGGTCGGCGAGTTGTTCGGCGCGGATCTGCATCGCTGGCGTCGCTGTCGCACCCGGCGCCGGCGTCAGATCGACACCGCGGCCAGCCGGCGCAGCACCTGCGCGACGATGTCGGCGCGCAGGTCGCGTTCGAGTTCGACCTGCTCGTACTCCTTGGCCAGCGCGACGGTCTCGTTGTAGCGCAGCTCGCGTTCGACGCGCAGCTCGGCCGGCGCGATCAGCTCGCGCCCCTGCGGCGTCGCGGCGCGCCAGCGCAGCGTCAGCCGCAGCTCGAGCTCGCGCACCTGCGCCGCGGCGGTCGTCGACACGACGTTGCGGTCGTAGGTCTCGTCGATCGCGTGCAGCACGACCTGCGCCGTGTCGACGCCGGCGATGCGCACCTGCCCGGACAGCTGGCGCCTCAGCTCGGCAGCGAGCGGCGAATCGGCGGCGAAGCCGACGAGCGCGATCGACGCGAACGGCAGCCGCACCGGGCGCTTCAGCGCGAAGCCGCAGCCGGCGGCGAGCGCCGCAGCGGCACCGGCGATCGTGGCGAGCGCGGCGCGCCGCGACGGGGCGCGCATCGCGGCCGTCAGACGACGACGTTCACGAGCCGGCCGGGAACGACGACGATCCTCTTCGCCGTCTTGCCGGCGGCGAAACGCGCGAACTCGGGCGCGGCCAGCGCCGCGGCCTCGATCGTCTCGCGGTCGGCGTCGGCGGCAACGCGGATCGCGCCGCGCAACTTGCCGCCGACCTGCAGCATCAGCTCGATCTCGGCGCAGGCGAGCGCGTCGTCGTCGACATCGGGCCACGGCGCCGTCGTCAGGTCGCCGAGCGTTGCCGCGTAGCCGAGCTCGGACCACAGCGCGTGCGCGATGTGCGGCGCCGCCGGGTACAGCGTGCGCAGCAGGATGCCGAACGCCTCGCGCAGCACCGCGGTGTCGCCGGTGGCGGCGGCGGAACTTGCATCCGCGGCGTCGAGCTTCGCGGCGTCGATCGCGTTGAGCATTTTCATCGCGCCCGACACGACGGTGTTGTATTGCAGCCGCTCGAAGTCGTGGCCGACCTGACGCAGCAGCCCGTGTACGTCGCGCCGCAGCGCCGCGGCCGCGGCCGAGTACGCGGGCAGCGCCGCGTCGGTCGCAGTGTCGTTCGGGCCGAGGGTCGCGCCCTCGCTCGCGGCTGGGGTCGCGCGATCGGTCGAGCCGCCGCCGGCGCGCAGCCGCGGCGCCAGCCGCACGCCGGCGGCCCAGACGCGGCGCAGGAAACGGAACGCGCCTTCGGCGCCCGAATCGGACCACGCCGCGCTCTGGTCGGGCGGCCCTGCGAACATCGTGAACAGCCGCGCGGTGTCGGCGCCGAAGCGCGCGATGATGTCCTTCGGCTCGACGACGTTGTTCTTGCTCTTGGACATCTTCTCGATGCCGCCCAGCGCCACCGGCAGCCCGTCGGCGCGCGCCGTCGCCGCCACCGGCTGGCCGCGTTCGTCGTGCTCGATGTCGACCTCGTTCGGGTAGAACCAGCGCCGCCGGCCGTCGCCTTCGTCGCGGTAGTACGACTCGTTGAGCAGCATCCCTTGCGTGAACAGCCGCGTGAATGGCTCGCCGAAGCGCACCAGGCCGACGTCGCGCATCGCCTTGGTCCAGAAGCGCGCGTACAGCAGGTGCAGCACCGCGTGCTCGATGCCGCCGATGTACTGGTCCATCGGCATCCAGTGGTCGACGCGCTCGTCGACCATCGCGGCGTCGTTGTCGGGGCAGCAGTAGCGCATCACGTACCACGCGCTGTCGACGAAGGTGTCCATCGTGTCGGTCTCGCGCCGCGCCGCGCCGCCGCACTTCGGGCACGCGACGTCGACGAACGCCGCGCACTTCGCGAGCGGGTTGCCGCTGCCGTCGGGCACGAGGTCCTCGGGCAGCACCACCGGCAGGTCGGCGTACGGCACCGGCACGTCGCCGCACGCGTTGCAGTGGACGATCGGGATCGGCGTGCCCCAGTAGCGTTGGCGGCTGATGCCCCAGTCGCGCAGCCGCCACGTCGTCTTGCGTTCGCCGAGGCCGGCGTCGACCAGCGCATCGGTGATCGCCTCGACCGCGCGCGGCAGCGGCAGGCCGCTGTAGTTGCCCGAGTTGACGGTGATGCCGACGGTCTTGTCGGCGTACCAGTCGTGCCAACGCTCGTAGTCGAACTCGAGTCCGTCGACGTGAATCACCTGGACGATGTCGAGGCCGTACTTCAGCGCGAACGCGAAGTCGCGCTCGTCGTGCGCCGGCACGCCCATCACCGCGCCGTCGCCGTAGCCCATCAGCACGTAGTTGCCGACCCACACCGGAACGTCGGTGTCGAGCAGCGGGTGGCGCACGACAAGCCCGGTGGGCCGGCCCTCCTTGTCGCGCAACGCCAGGTCGGCTTCGGTCGTGCCGCCCTTCGTGCAGTCGTCGATGAACGCCGCGAGTTCGGGGTTCGACGCCGCGGCGTGCAGCGCCAGCGGGTGCTGCGGCGCGACGGCGCAGAACGTCACGCCCATCAGCGTGTCGATGCGCGTCGTGAAGACGTGCAGCTTCCCGCCGTCGATCGGCTCGCCGTCGGCGCCGCGGATCGCGTGCGGGAACGCGAAGCGCACGCCGACGCTCTTGCCGATCCAGTGCTCCTGCATCAGCCGCACGCGCTCGGGCCAGCCGGCGAGGTAGTCGGCGTGCGCCGGGTCGGCGACGCCGGCGAGCAGCTCGTCGGCGTACTGCGTGATCGCGAGGTAGTAGCCCGGTATCTCGCGCCGCTCGACCGGCGCGCCGCTGCGCCAGCCGCGGCCGTCGACGACCTGCTCGTTGGCGAGCACCGTCTGGTCGACCGGGTCCCAGTTGACGACCTGGGTCTTCTTGTAGGCGATGCCGCGCTCGAGCATCTGCAGGAAGAACCACTGGTTCCACTTGTAGTAGCTCGGGTCGCAGGTTGCGATCTCGCGCTGCCAGTCGATCGCCAGGCCGAGCGGCCGCATCTGCGACTTCATGTCGGCGATGTTGCGCCGCGTCCACGTCGCCGGCGGCACGCCGTGGTCGATCGCCGCGTTCTCGGCCGGCAGGCCGAACGCGTCCCAGCCCATCGGCATCAGCACGTCGTAGCCGCGCATCCGCAGCCAGCGCGCCATCATGTCGTTGATCGTGTAGTTGCGCACGTGCCCCATGTGCAGCTTGCCGCTGGGGTAGGGCAGCATCGAGCAGGCGTAGA
>CBDUBX010000037.1:0-15182 GCA_965365495.1 uncultured Burkholderiales bacterium | reverse complement strand
AGTACGCGTACCACAGCGGGTACTCGAGCAGGCTGTGCAGGCCGACCATCACGACGATCGCCAGCGCTGCGCGCGCGGCGGTACCGGCGTCGCCCGACATGCGCCACGCGCGCCGCGCGGCCAGCACCAGCGCCGCGACGAGCAGCGCCAGCACCAGCGCCGCGAGCGGCAGGCCAAGCTCGACGGCGAGCTGCAGCGGCAGGTTGTGCGTGTGGTCGAAGAACGCTGTCGGCCGCCCCGGGAACTCGGTCAGCGTCCACGCGAAGTTGAAGTTGCCGAAGCCGACGCCGGTCCACGGATGCTCGCCGATCAGCGCCAGCGTGTTGCCCCAGATGCCGAAGCGCGACCCCGAGATGTCGGTTTCGGCGAGCCTCGCCGCGCCGCCGAAGGCGTGCTGCGACATCCTTGCCCATTCGGCCATCGCCGCCCAGCCGGCGGCGTAGACCAGCGGCGCGGCCACCAGCAGCACCCGCGCCGGCCGCGACAACTTGCGATCGAACACACCCCACGCCGCCAGCAGCAGCACGCTGACGAGCCCGGTGCGCGACGCGGTCAGCACCACCGCGAACACCAGCAGCGCCAGCGCCGGGGCCGCCCAGCGCAGCGCGAGACGCCGCATTTCCAACAGCGCCACCGTCGCGACGCCGCCCCACAGCAGCAGGCTGCTCAGGTGGTTGGGCTGGCGCAGGTTGCCCACCGCTCGCCCGGGCCCCGACGCCGCGAGCCAGGTGCCGTCGGCGGCCTCGGGCCAGAACACCTGGACCAGTCCGATCGCGGCGTTGGCCAGGCCGGCGACGAGCCAGCCCCAGGCGAAGGCGACGAACGGGGCGACGCTGTCAGGCGCTCGGTCGTTGCCGCTCGGCCGTGCGCCGTCCGCACCGCCGCCGGCCCCCGCCCCGGCCAGCGCCAGCACCGCCGCCGCCGCCAGCGCGCCGGTGCCCGACGCGGCCAGCGTCCACGGCAGCGAGAACGCGATCGCACTGACCGCCGCCGCCGTGCCGACCAGCGCCAGCGCGGCGAGCAGCGGCGTGATCGGCTCCACCCGCCACGCCGGTCGCAGCACGACCACCCAGGAGCCCCACGCCGCCAACGCCAGCGCTTGATTCAGGAAGGTCGGCGACGGGGAGAGGCTGTAGGCGAGGAGGGACGGGGCGGTCGCCGCAACGACGGCAACGGCGACGACGACGGTCGACGGCAGCGGGGTCGGCAACGGGCGGATCGGTGGGATCGGCGCATCGACGGCAGATGAAGAAAGGATGGTCACGGTCGAACGGCGAGCGGCTGCCGGGGCGGGCGCGATCGTAGCCACCGGCCCAGGGCCCGACGATTCGACCGCGACGTCGCGGGCGAGGAACTTTCGAACGCCTGGGCCCGCTCGGCTGCCGCGATCACGTCGCTCGGGTGGCACGGTGGAACAGCATGACGAAGCCGAGCGACAACACCGCGAACGCCGCCCGCAACGCGACGAACTCCCACAGACCGGGGTCGAGGAGTGCGCAGCCGCCGACGAAGATCGCGGCTGCGGCGAGCACGAGCCCGGTCGGACGCGCAAAACTCTGGAAGCCGAACAGCGCGAAGTAGCTCGGAACGTTCAGCGACAGCAGCAGCGACACGACCGTCAGCGCGCGCGCGAGCGTCAGGTGCTCGGCGGCGAACGCCGGTGACATCCAGTGCGCGAGCACCGGCTCGAGCATCGCCAACAACGCCAACGCCGGCAGTGCACACAGCACGCTTGCCATTAACACCTTGCGGCGAGCGGTCCTCACCGCCGCCGGGCGCGGCAGCAGCCGGCGACACCGCGCGGCCCACGGCACCAGCGTCTGCGCCGCGGCAGATGCGACGGCATGCGGCAGTTGGGCCAACTGGCTGCAAACCGCGTACGCCGCCAGCACGCCGGCGCCGAATGCCGCACCGACGAACCAGCGGTCGAATGCGTAGAACGCAATGCCCCCGAGCAGCCCGAGCCACACCCAAACGCCGGCGGCGCGCAGCGCGCGGTCCGATGTGGGGTCGGCCGCGCCGTCGATCGGCGGCCGTGGCCACGCGCGACGCAGCACGACGTACTTCGCGACGGCGCGTGCGCCGATCACCGCCGCTGCGATCGCGATCGGCAGCCGCGCCGACGCCCCGCCACCGACGATCGCCGCGGTCAGCGAGAGCTGCAGCGCGCGGCCGACGACTTCGAATTGCGCAACGGTGTCGAACCGACCCAGCGCCTTCAGAGCCGACGAGAAGCCTTGATCGAACTCGGTCGCCGCGACCCATGCGACCGCGAGCGCGCCCAGCGTCGCCAGTTCGGTGGAATCGAAGCCGCGCGCCCACCCCGAGCCGGCGGCGAGTGGGACACAGAGTGCTGCAGCGGCCACCGCCAGCACCGATCCGGTCGCGCAGCGGCGAAGGAACAGACCGACCGCGGCCCGGCCGCCGCCGGCGTCGTGACGCGCCCACGCGCCGGCCACCGCCGGCAGCAGCGCCGGACCGAGGCCCAGCGACAGCGTCGGCGAGACGAGCAACAGGCTCTGCGCGACGACCCAGATGCCGAATTCGACCGTCGACAGCCGGACGAACAACAGCGGCGTCAGGACGAACTGCGCGCCGACCATCGCCAGCAGCTCGAAGACCGGCCAGAGTGCTGCGCCGGCGCCGCCGCGCCGCTGCCGGGCGGTGCGCGCGGCGTTCACCGCGTCCCGGCTTCAGGCCGCAGCCGCTTCCAGGCCCACCATGCGCACGCCGCGACGCGTCCGGCGTAGCGCCGGATGATCGCCGGCTGCACGCGGTAGAACACGCGGTCCGGCGTCGTGAACGACAGCCCCTGGCCGCCGTACCACGCCAGGGGCTGCGCGAGCCGCTGCGAGCGGCGACGCAGCGCAGCGTCCCACAGCACGCGGATGTTCAGCAGCTGGTCGGCGCGGACGCGGAAGCGGCGAACGAAAGGTCCGTGGCACAGCACCGCGTCGCGCGAATAGACGATGCCCTGGTGGCAGACGTTGCGCAGCAGGATCGTCCAGCGAGACGAGTCGGTGCGGTGCCGGCCGCGCGACCCCCAGTAGACGTCGGCGAAAACGACCGATGGCGCGTCGCGCGCCAGCATGGTCAGCAACTCGCGTGCGGCCGGCAGCAGGATGTCGTCCTTGCCGAGGAAGTACAGATAGCGGCCCCGGCTGGCGGTCACGCCGTCGTTCAGCGCCGCATAGACGCCGGCGCGCGATTCGGCGACGACGCGCGCGTCGTCGGCGTACTCGGCGCGCGCGGCTTCGGTCGCGTTGGGCGGCAGCACCAGCACCAGTTCGCACGGCGCGTCGGCCGGCAGCGCGAGCCGGACGGAGTCGATGCAGCGGCGCAGTTCGCGGTCGACGTTCAGTGCCGGGACGACGATGGTCAGCAGCGGCAGCGGCAGCGGCAGCGACAGCGGCGACGGCGACGGCGACGACTGCGGCTCCGCGGAGGGCGGGTTCGGTGTCACGCCGGTCGACCGTCGCGCAGGCGGCGAAACACGCCGTCGACCTGCAGCAAGTGCCCGGTGCGCGGATCGCCGAAGTTGCCGTCGAGGCCCACCAACGAGTAGCCGCCCCGACGCAGTTCGGCGTACAGCTCGTCGAACAACGCCTGCCCTTGGTAGAGCGGCGCGAGCGACAGCTCGATCTGCAGCGTGTCGATGCGCGGCAGGCTGTGCGCTGCACCGCGCAGCACCTGCCATTCGTAGCCTTGGGTGTCGACTTTGAGAAAGACATTGCGCGAGTCGGCGCAGACATCGTCGAACACGCGATCGAGGGTTTCGACGGTCACCGGCTCGGCGCCGATGTAGCGCGCGTACGGTGCGGCATCGGCATGCAGCGGCAGCATCTCGCGCAGCGAACTGCTCTCGGAATTCGCCGCACGGTGCAAGTTCCTCACGCCCGGCTCGTCGCCGAGCGCCAGGTTCAGCACGCGCCACGCCGGGTCACCGCGCGACGCCGCCTGCAGCCGGGCGAAGGCATCGGCCAGCGGCTCGAACGACACGATCCGGCCGCGGTAGCCAAGCGATCGCAGCTCGCGGCCGAACTGGCCCGCGTTGGCGCCGACGTCGAGCACGGTGTCGATGGCCGCGTGGTCGAGCAGCCGACGACGACGAGGCGCCGGGTGAAGTTCGGCGGTGAACGGCACGACGTCCCAGCCCCAGCGCCGCGTCAGCGATTGCAACGTTGCGATCGCGTTCATGTCGCCGGCCGGTGCAGCCGACGCCGCGGCGGTGGCCAGAGCCGGACGAGATGGGCCGCCAACAGCACGCGCAACGCGGCCTCGCCGAACCACGAGTGGCGCCAGCGGCGCAGCGAGAATACGAGCCGCCAGCGCGGTGCTCGACGCCCGGCATCGGTCAAGGCGAAATAGCTGCTGACGAGGCGCCGGTCCCCGGCGGCCAGCCGGTCGCCGTAGCAGTGCATCAGCGCGGCCAGCTGGGCGAGCAGGATGCCGACCCAGTCGTGGCGCAGCAGGAAGCGCACGATCTGCCGTTGCCGTCCCCACCAGCCGGCGCCGTGGCCGACGACGTTGCCGCCGTGCTGCCGGTACAGCAGCGTCGGCTCGTCGTCGTAGACCACGGTGCCGAACGCGGCGACGACGACGTACAGCCACCAGTCGTGGAAGTACACGCCGCGCGGCACGCCGGCGTGCTGCAGCAGGCGCAGCGCGGGGTTGTTCAACGCCGCGGTGCAGCCGGTAACGATGTTCTCGGTCAGCGCCAGCGCGAACGACGGCCCGCGCGGCCACGGCGCCGACACGTGCAACGGCCGCAGTTGGGCGTCGGTCAGGAGTTGCGCGCCGGCGTACAGCGCCGGCGCGCCGCGGTGGGCGGCCAGAGCGGCGCAGGCGCGGTCGATCTTGTCCGGCAGCCAGACGTCGTCCTGGTCGCAGAACATCGCCACATCGACGGTCGACGGGTCGAGCTGCGCCAGCAGCGTCAGGAAGCTTGCGCCGAAGCCGAGGTTGCGCCCGGCGTCGACGTGCACCCGAGCGTCGCCGACGGCGGCGATGCGCGCGACGGTGTCGTCGTCGGAGCCGTCGTCGCGGACGACGACCCGCCCGTCGGCCGGCAGCTGGACCAGCACCGACCGCAGTTGTTCGGCCACATGGGCCGCACCGCGGTAGGTCGACATCAGCACGACGACCCGCGGCGGGCGCGGCGCTTCACTCAAGGTCGACACCCCAGCCGCGCGACCACGGCGCGACATAGCGGCCCGGCAGCCGGCGGCAGTCGAGCGCGATGCGGCCGGCCAGCACGTCGGCGACGCGCCCGAGCACGGTCGGATTGAGCGCCCGCATGTATTGGAAGTAGACGATGCCGCCGTCGGTGACCGTGAGCCGGGTGTCGGAGTGACTGTAGTGCCGTGTGACGCCGCCGTCCGACGGCCGTGACTGCGCGTTGCCTGCGGGGAAGAACCGCGGGCAGCGGCTTTCGATGCGCTCGAACACGGCGTCGAGCTGCGGCGCGTAGCGCTCGGGGTCCGACGCAGGGTCGGCGGCCGTCGCTTCGAGCCGGCAGAACCAGAAGCCGCGCTCGTAGCGCCCTGCCGTGCTGACGTCGTACAACGTCCCGCCCCAGGCGACCGGCAGAAAGGCGCACGGCTCGGCCGCCGGGGCGAGCGAGTGGCGGGCGAACGCGCGCCGGATCACCGCCCACGCGAAGTCGGTCGGCTGGTCGTCGTCGGTCATCACCTGCCGGCCGGCGCGGATCACGCCGTATTTCGGCAGCGGATCGGCGATCAGTTCGCGAAACCGTGCGTGCTCGCGCATGCCGGGTACGAGGTCCTGCTGGCCGGTGACGTTCGTCCAGCGCGATTGCGGGTGCATCGTCGGCACGAGCAGGGAGTACGAGATCGACCCGATGGTGACGAACACCGCCGGTTGCGCGGCGAGCGCATGCGCCGACCGCGCCAGCAACGGCCCTTGCGTCCACGGCCGCAGCGTCCAGACGTTGGGCTCGTAGGTCATCCACACGCACCAGCCCTGCAGCGCGACCGCGCCGACGATGACGGTGTTGCGCAACGACCGCGTCCCCGGCAGGCGACGCGCCGCGACGACGACCAGCGGGCCGATCAGCAGCAGCCCCCAAAGGAAATAGCGGCCGTTGCCCGAAACGACGGTCCACAAATAGAACGACGTTGTCAAGCCGACGGTAAGGCGCCACTGCGGCGCGGTCAGCAGCGCACGGTTGCGGCACGCGACCGCGGCCAGCGCGAGCAGCAGCGCCAGCAGCAAGTAGCGCCAGTCGGGGGCGTGCAGCTCGGTGTACAGCCCGGCCACGGGGTCGGCCAGCAGCAGCGGGCGCAGCGCCAGCTCCGACCACGAATCGGGAACGAAGCGCAGCATCGTCAGCCGGCCGGGCCGAACAGGCCCTGCAGCAGCGGGTAGAACGGGTTGCCCATCTGCTGCCACAGCTGCCAGCCCCACGGCGCGTAGGCGACGACGAAGCCGGCGGTGGCGCCGCCGGCCAGCGCCACACCGCGCCGCCACGGCAGCGGACCGCCCGGGCGGCGCCACCACCACACGAGCAGCAGCGGCACCGCCAGCGCGTTCGACAGCTTGAATGCGACGCTCACGCCCCACAGCGCCGCGGCACCGGCGGCGCGGCGGTTGCTCGCGCCGGCTACCGCCATCACGGCGACCGCCCACAGCAGCGGCACCGTCGACAGCGGGTCGTTGGCGGTGGTGCCGATCGCCGACAGCACGACGAGGCTCAGCAACGCGAGCACGCAGGCCGCGAGGCGTTCGAAGGCGGCCTGCGCCGGATGGCCGTCGGCCGGCAACAGCCGCCGGCTCGCAAGCCACAGCGGCGGCACGAGCAGCGCGACCAGCAGCGCCGACCACAGCGCGCCGGCGACTTCACCCGGAATCGGCAGCAGCGCCAAGCGGTAGACCGGCCAATACAGATACGGGTATTGCCAGCCCTGCACGCTGGCCGCGGTGACGTCGAGGTGCCAGCGCGGCGATTCGCTGATCAGCCCCAGATAGAAGTGGTGGTTCAGCGCGTCCCAGCTCAAGCCCCACTCGCCGGCGTGTAGCGGCAGCGCCGCGGTCAGCGCGGCAGCGACCGCCGTGACGACGACGAGCTCGACGCGCTCCGCGCGGGTCATGCGGCGCCGTCGCGCGCGCCGCGTCGGCTCGAATCGAAGGCGCTGCGCAGCGCCGCGAAGTACAGCGCCGCGAGCAGCGACTGCGTGCCCAGGATCACGAGGCCGACGCCGGGAATGATCCGGCGCATCGCCTGCTCCGGGTCGAGCGAACCGAAGTTCGACGCGCCCCATTGCAACGCCAGCCCGACGCACAACGCGAAGCCGACCGCCGCGGCGACGCCGCCGCCGAGCGGCAACCACGGACTGCCGGCGACGCGCCGCGCCCAGCGCTCGCGCGGATGTGGCGCGTCGAGCCCGGCAAGGTGGCGCGCCAGCACCGCGCCCATCGCGAACAGCAGCGTCTGCCAGCCGAGCAGCGTCGCTGCGGTGGCGAACAACTGGGTGTGGATGCCGACCGGCCAGCGGGTGTGCAGCGGGTCGAGCACGCGGCACGCGATTAGCTGCAGCAGCCCGGCCGCGGCGAGCGCCGCCCCGGGGTAGAGGAACAGCCAGCGCGGCGAGTACAGCAGCAGGTAGCGCAGGTGGCGCCAGCCGTCGCGCCACGTGTTCAAGTGCGGCGGACGGTCGCGGCCGTCCTTGGCCAGCGTCGTCGGCACTTCGGCGACGCGCAGCTTGGCCTGCAGCGACTTGACGATCATCTCGCTGGCGAATTCCATCCCCGGGGTGACCAGGTGCAGCGCCAGCATCGAGCGCCGTTCGAAGCCGCGCAGCCCGCAGTGGAAGTCGCCGAGCGGTCCGCCGAAGAAGCGCCGCCCGAGGAAGCTGAGCACCGGGTTGCCGAGGTGGCGGTGCAGCGGCGGCATCGCGCCGTCGGCGATCCCCCCTCGGAAGCGGTTGCCGACGACGAGGTGCGTGCCCGACCGCAATTCGGCGACGAACGGCGCCAGCGCGCAGAAGTCGTAGCTGTCGTCGGCGTCGCCCATGATGACGAAGCGGCCGCGCGCCGCTGCGATGCCGGCGCGCAGCGCGGCGCCGTAGCCGCGCTCGGCAACGTCGACGACGCGCGCGCCGCAGCTGCGCGCCAGCGCCTGCGAGCCGTCGGTCGAGCCGTTGTCGGCGACGACTACTTCGCCGTCGATGCGGTGCGCGTCGAGGAACGCCTGCGCCTTGCGGATGCAGACGGCGACGGTGCGCGCCTCGTTGAGGCACGGCATCAGCACGGTCAGCTCGATCGGCGCGTCGGCGGCGGCGCGGCCAACGGTGACGGGCACGGCGGCGGAAGCAGCAGCTTCGGTTGAAGGTGCAGCGAGCACGGGCGGCACGGCGGGCAGGGGAGGAGAGGTTGCGACGACGTTAGCGCAGCGGCGCCTCGGTCGGAAATGCAAGAAGGGGCACGAGGCCCCTTCTGTTTGTCGAGCGATGGAGGGATCAGCTGCCGCGGCACGAGCCGGGCATCAGGCGCGTCGGCGTGCCGCTGCAAACCCATTTGGTGATCGCGTTGCCGCTGATCGCCGGCGTCAGCACCACTTCGACCGCCTCGCCCAGCGTGGTGGCGTTGCCGGTGACGGTGATGACCCCGGTTGTGGCGTTGATGCTCAGGCCCGACGCGTACTTTGTCGACGTGAAGCCCGTGCCGCAGGTGTCGAGGGCCGACGCGCCGGCCGACTGGACGATCTCGGTGATGCAGGTGCGCGCCGAACTGGCGGCCAGCACGACTTCCGAGACGCGGGCCTTCTTCGTGTAGTCCTGATAAGCCGGCAGCGCCACCGCCGCCAGGATGCCGATGATCGCGACGACGATCATCAGTTCGATGAGGGTGAAACCTTGTTGGGCACGTTTCATGGGGGCAACTCCGGTGGAGGGTGGGAAGAATCGGTACGCACCCCCCTGAATGCACGGGTCGTGCCAGCGTCGCGACGGCATATTTCGTGACTTGTTGCCGGCGACTGTGACGTTTTCCGTCACTCCGCAGCGACCACCCGTGGCGGGCCGGCCGCAAAACGTCATGCGCATCAGCGCGCGACACCGTCGTGGCGTGTCGATGGCGGACCGCCTCCGGTGCGTCGCCGCCGGGGTCAGCCGAGCGCCAGCACCTGCCCCGATTGCAGCGCTCGCACGCGATGGCCGCGGCCGTCGCGCTGGGCGTCGATCTCGGCCATCACCGACGCGAGCTCGCCGGGCTTGATGTGCGTGATCCACACGTCGGCCGGCGCGTGCAGCTGCGCCAGCTCGCCGGCCAGGTCGCGCGGGCACAGGTGGCGGCTCAGCGACGCGAGCTCGGATTCGTCGTCGCGGAACGCCGTTTCGATCACGAGCGTCGCCACCGGCAGCGTCGCCAGCCGCCGCCACAGCGCGGCGTTCGGCGCGGTGTCGCCGGTGTAGACGAACGCGCCGCGTCGGCGGCGGTCGGCGTCGGCCGACGGCAGCACCGCGTAGCCCACCGCCGGCACCGTGTGCAGCGCCGGCAGCACCTCGACGCGGTAGGTGCCGACCGCGAGCACGTCGCCGACGGCCAGCGGGTGGAACGCCAGTACCGGCCGCGCGGCGTCGGGCAGCCGCGTGAAGTCGGGCCAGATCACGCCGTTGAAGACGTGGGCGCGCAGCGCATCCAGCGTCTCGGGCAGCGCGTGCACCCGCACCGGCGGCCGCGCCGCGGCGCGGCGGCGCCGCGTGACGCTGTCGGCCAGCAGGCCGACCGCGAGCACGTGGTCGAGGTGCGAATGCGTCAGCAGGATGTCGTCGATCGCGACCATCTCGTCGAGCGTGAGGTCGCCGACGCCGGTGCCGGCGTCGATCAGCGCGGTCTGGCCGAGCAGGAACGACGTGGTGCGGCTGCCGGCTGCGATCGAGCCGGAGCAGCCGAGGACGCGAATGGACATGGGGACAGCAAGAAAGGCGAGGGCGCGGCGCCGGCGGGGCACGACGGCGCCCGCGGCGGAAAGCGTCGATGCTGGGGCTGCCGGCAGCGGCTTACAAGCGCGGCGCGGCGGGCGGTGTGACGGGGTTCACGGAGGCGGTGCTGTGCGACGGACGACGCGGTGCGTCGCAAGGCAGAGTAAAGGGCAGATCAGCGCCGGGTCAGAAGCGTTTCCCCAACCCGGCTTGGCGCAACGCCGTTGGCCGTGTGGCGCGACAAGATCTTGTGGTCGACCGGGAAGGTCACACCATTGATCGGTGAACGCCAGAGGTCGTGATCGCCTTTGCCGTGCCGGACGAACACGCATCCGGCGTCACGTAGCAGCCGCAACAGTGCCGGCGTGAGACTGCGTCCCAAGCAGGATCACGCCGCAGCGGTGGCGGTGATGCTGAAACGTCGCGCCAGGATCTCGAACGCGACGACGCCGTCGGGCGGCAGCACGCTGTTGGCTTCGAGCAGCTCGGGAACCATCCGATCGAGTTATTCGCTGAGCAATTCGATCGACGCCGCTTCCGTGCTCAGACCGGGCACGTCGTCGGAACTGGCGACCCAGACCCCGGCATCGGCATCCCACTCGGCGCGAATGAAGTACGGCTTGCGCACGCCCGACCCCCGGCTGCGCCGTCAGCGGCAGATGAACTGCATCTGCGTGCCGGCGAGCTCGATCACGTCGCCGTTGCGCAGCGGCGTCGAGTCGCCGACCAGCGGCGAGCCGTTGACGCTCGGCCGCAGCACGCCTTCGACGTGGGCGAAGGCGTAGCCGCTCGGCCGCCGCGTGATCGACGCAACCTGCACGCCGGGCTTGCCGACCGTGGTCACGACCTTGGTCAGCGTGACCTCGCGTCCGGCGGCGGCGCCGTTGAGCACCTTGATCGACGCCGCCGGCTGCGCGGCACCCGCCGAAGGCGGCGCCGGCGGCTGCGTGCCGAGCGGGCCGAGCCCGCCGAAGTTCGACGGCGCGCCGCCGGCCGACGCCGAGACCGACTGGCCCGGCCGCATCACCATCGTCTTCTCGTACTCGGTCGCTTCGTCGACGAGGTACTTGATCTTGTACTTGCCGATCTCGACGGTGTCGTTGTGCGTCAGCAGCTGCTTCTTGACCGCGCGGCCGTTGATGTAGGTGCCGTTGGTGCTGTTCAGGTCCTCGATGAAGACGTCCGAGCCGACCATCTGCAGCACCGCGTGCTCGCCGCTGACCGCGAGGTTGTCGATGACGATGTCGTTGTACGGCCGCCGCCCGAGGGTCGTCTTGTCCTTCGTGATCTGGACGTCCTTGATGACGACACCGTCGAGCGAAACCACCAGCTTGCCCATGCCTGCCCTCGATAGTCCGACGCCTCAGGCGCCGGTCGTCGTTGCGCGCGTCAGCGCTGTCGCCGCCGTGCGGCGCCGCCGGCCGAACCGTCGCGGCGTCAGCGGCGAAACGGCCACCACGTTCTCGTCGGCGGCGCGGCGCCGCCGCAGGCACGCGCCAGGATCACGGAGATATTATCCTTTCCGCCTGCTTCGTTGGCCGCTTCGATCAGCGCGCGGGCGCAGTCGGCGAGCGCTTCGTGCGCGTGCATCAGCTGCGCGATCAACGTGTCGTCGACCATGTCCGACAGCCCGTCGGAACACAGCAGGAACACGTCGGCCGGATGCACGTCGTGCTGGTGGGTTTCCAGCAGCACCGTGTCTTCGACGCCGACCGCGCGCGTGACGAGGTTCTTGTTCGCCGAGAACGCCGCCTGCTCGGGGGTGATCAGGCCGGCGTCGATCTGCTCCTGCAGCAGCGAGTGGTCGCGCGTGATCTGCTGCAGCCGCCCGCCGCGCAGCCGATAGCAGCGCGAATCGCCGACGTGGCCGAGCAGCACGCGGCTGCCGCGGAACACCGCCAGCACCAGCGTCGTGCCCATTCCGGCGTACTGCGGGTTCGAGTTCGCGGCGTTGAAGATCGCGCGGTTGGCGTTGTCGACGCAGATGTCCATCGCGCGCCGCACTTCGGCGTCGCTGGCCTGGCTGCTGGCCTCGCGCAGCCAGCGGCCGAGCTCGGTGCGGATGAACGACGTCGCCATATGGCTCGCGACTTCGCCGGCGTTGTAGCCGCCCATGCCGTCGGCGAGCACGGCGAGCGCTGTCGACTCCTCGGTGGCTACCGCGTCCTCGTTGTTGCTGCGCGCACGGCCCGGGTCCACGGCGGCGTGGAGCTCGATCGTCAGAGGCGCGGACGGGGACGGCACGGTGGAGCGCGATTGTGCTACGAGGCCATCGCGCGTCGCGTTCGCGACCCGCGTGCGGCGGCCGTTTTCAACGCCGTGCGTCCAGCGCCGCGATCGTCGCGTCGAGCGCGTCGACGACCGCGGCGGCGTCGCGCGGCCGGCCGTCGGGGCGCGCGGCGAGCAAGTGGCCGAGCAGCGCGTCGAGCGCCGGCGGCAGGTCGGGGCGCACGCTGCGCAGCGCCGGCGCCGGGTGGGCCGCGACGTTGCGCAGCAGCTCGCCCATCGTCGCCGCGGCGTGCGGCCGCCGGCCGCACAGCAGCTCGAACAGCGTGACGCCGAGCGCGTACAGGTCCGACCGCGGCGTGGGCGCGCTGCCGGCGAGTTGCTCGGGCGCCATGTACGCCGGCGTGCCGAGCAGCAGCCCGGTCGCGGTCTGCTGCGCGCCGCTTGGCCGGGCGAGGCCGAAGTCGCCGAGCTTGACCGTCGAGCTGGCCCAGTCGACGAGGACGTTGGCCGGCTTCAGGTCGCGGTGGACGACGCCTTGGCGGTGCGCATGGTCGAGCGCCGCGGCGACAGCGCGCGCGACGCGCAGCGCCACCGGCTCGGGCAGCAGCCGCGCCTTTTGCGTGTAACGCTGCAGGTCGCTGCCAGGCACCGCCTCCATCGCCAGCCACGCCAAGCGCGTCGCGGTGTCGACGCCGGCGGCGTGGACGGCGACGATGTGCGGATGCTGCAGGCGGCGCGCGACGTCGGCGCTGCGCAGGAAGGCTGCGGCAGCATCGGGCGGCGCGTCGGCCGGCAGCGGCAGCAGCTTCAGCGCGACCGCGTCGCCGCCGGCGATCGACTCAGCGAGGAACACGCGGCTGCTGGCGCCGTGGCCGATCTCGCGCAGCAGGCGGTGGCCGGCGACGACGGCGCCGGCTTGCACCCCGCTGGCCATGCGCGTGGCGGCGGACGCGGCGTCAGCCGCGAGCCGCCGAACGCGCGCGCTGCCGGCGCTGCAGCAGCGTGCCGACGAGCAGCACGCCGAACGCGCCGACGATGCCGGCGGCGCGCTCGAGCCACGCCGGCACGAAGTGCGCGCCGTCGGCGGCCGGCGGCATGTACGGCGCGAGCAGCAGGTCGCCGACGGCCATCGTCCCGGCGATCCAGCCGAGCAGCATGCCGCCGGCGGTGATCACCCACGGAAAACGGTCCATCAGCTTGATCACGAGCTGGCTGCCCCAGACGATGATCGGGATCGACACCAGCAGTCCGAAGACGACCAGCGGCAGCTGCTGCCCCGGCGCCGCGGTCTCGGCGGCGCCGGCGATCGCGACGACGTTGTCGAGGCTCATCACCAGGTCGGCGACGATCACCGTCTTCACCGCGCCCCACAGCCGCGTGCTCGCAGCGATGTCGCCGTGGCCTTCCTGCTCCTCGGCGACGAGCAGCTTGACGCCGATCCACAGCAGCAGCACCGCACCGACGATTTTCAGCGCCGGCACCTGCAGCAGCGCCAGCGCGAAGAAGATCAGCACGACGCGCAGCACGATCGCGCCGGCGGTGCCCCACAGGATGCCCAGGCGGCGCTGCGCCGGCGGCAGCCGGCGGCACGCGAGCGCGATGACGACCGCGTTGTCGCCGCCGAGCAGGATGTCGATCGCGATGATCTGCAGCACCGCGGCCCAGCTGATCTGGGCGAGGAAGTCGGGCATGTCGGGGTCAGCGGGCGTCGGCGGGCGACCGACGCCGTGTCAGAGCCGGCTCTTCAGAAGGCGGCCCATCTCCGACGGGTTGCGCGTGACCGTGAAGCCGCACGCTTCCATGATCTCGAGCTTGGCCTCGGCGGTGTCGGCGCCGCCGCTGATCAACGCGCCGGCGTGGCCCATGCGCTTGCCCGCCGGCGCGGTGACGCCGGCGATGAAGCCGACGACGGGCTTCTTCATGTGGTCCTTGCACCAGCGCGCGGCTTCGGCTTCGTCGGGGCCGCCGATCTCGCCGATCATGATCACCGCGTCGGTGTTGGGATCGTCGTTGAACAGCCTCATCACGTCGACGTGCTTCAGCCCGTTGATCGGGTCGCCGCCGATGCCGACCGCGCTGCTCTGACCGAGGCCGATCTCGGTGAGCTGCGCCACCGCCTCATAGGTCAGCGTGCCCGAGCGGCTGACGACGCCGACTCGACCCTTCTTGTGGATGTGACCCGGCATGATGCCGATCTTGATCTCGTCGGGCGTGATCAGCCCGGGGCAGTTCGGCCCGAGCAGCAGCGTGCGCTTGCCGCCGGCGGCCTCCTTGGCCTTCATGCGGTTGCGCACCTCGAGCATGTCCTTTACCGGGATGCCTTCGGTGATACAGATCGCGAGGTCGAGCTCGGCGTCGACCGCCTCCCAGATCGCCGCCGCCGCGCCGGCCGGCGGCACGTAGATCACGCTGACCGTGGCGCCGGTGCTCGCCTTTGCGTCCTTGACGGTGGCGTAGATCGGGATGCCTTCGAAGTCCTCGCCGGCCTTCTTCGGGTGGACGCCGGCGACGAAGCAGGCGCGCCCGTCGGCGTAGGCGACGCAGCCGCGGGTGTGGAACTGGCCGGTCTTGCCGGTGATGCCCTGCGTGATGACGCGCGTGTTCCGGTCGATCAGGATGCTCATTTCACCGCCTCGACGATCTTCGTCGCCGCCTCGGCCATCGTGTCGGCGCTGATGATCGGCAGCCCCGACGCGGCGAGCAGCTGCTTGCCCTGGTCTTCATTGGTGCCCTTCATCCGCACCACCAGCGGCACCTTCAGGTTGACCGCCTTGCACGCCGCGATCACGCCTTCGGCGATCGTGTCGCAGCGCATGATCCCGCCGAAGATGTTGACGAGGATGCCGCGCACCTTGTCGTTCTTCAGCATGATCTTGAACGCCTCGGTGACCTTCTCGGCGCTGGCGCCGCCGCCGACGTCGAGGAAGTTCGCCGGCTCGCCGCCGAAGAGCTTGATCGTGTCCATCGTCGCCATCGCCAGCCCGGCGCCGTTGACGAGGCAGCCGATGTTGC
>CBDUBX010000036.1:0-15272 GCA_965365495.1 uncultured Burkholderiales bacterium | reverse complement strand
CGAGCCGTAGCTCCAGATCTCGCGCGTCTCGGGGTAGTGGACGATGTACTTCGTCTTGTTGCACGGCCAGCTCACGTCGGCCTGCCCAGGCTCCAGCGGCGCGCCGACGGTATGCACGCAAGGCACGAAGGCGCCGTCGCTGCCGAGCACGTCGAGCGCGCCGCGGCCCATCCGCGTCATCGTGCGCATGCTCACCGCGACGTAGGCGCTGTCGGTGAGCTCGACGCCGATGTGGGCGATCGGGCTGCCGAGCGGCCCCATCGAGAACGGCACGACGTACATCGTGCGGCCCCGCATCGCGCCGCTGAACAGCGCCTGCTCGCCGGTCTGCAGCAGCGCGCGCATCTCGTCGGGCGCCATCCAGTTGTTCGTCGGCCCGGCGTCATCCCGGCGCCGGCTGCAGATGAAGGTGCGGTCCTCGACGCGCGCCACGTCGCTCGGGTCGCTGCGCGCGAGGAAGCTGCCCGGCCGCAGCTCGGGGTTCAGCTTGGTCAGCGTGCCGGCGGCAACGAGCTGGTCGCACAGCCGGCGGTATTCGGCGTCGCTGCCGTCGCACCAGACGATGTCGGCGGGCTGCGTCAGCGCGGCCATTTCGGCCACCCAGGCGACGAGACGGGCGTGGCGCACGTGGTCGGGCACGTTCAGTCGCTGGCGGTCGGGGGTGGCGAGATTCATCGGCGGACTCCATGAACGAAAACGGCTCGGCGGCGCACCGCGAAGCGGCGGCCGGCACGCGCCCGCCGGGGTTGCCGGGCCTGCAGCGCTGCGGGCAGGGCCGGCGCCGGTGCGGCAGGGGCACTTCGCAGCCATTTTCCGCGCATTGCGCAAAGACGGCGAGTCGCCGCCCCGCGACCGGGGGCTCGCGCCTTGACCTGCCTCAAGGTGCGGCCGGCGTTCAGCGGCGACATGGTGAAATCGCCGCGATGAACATCGTCGCCGTGTGCACCGGCACGGTCCGCGAGGCGACGATCCGCGGCCGCCGCGTCGCCACGGCGATCGCCAAGACCGCGGTCGACGGCGACGTCGCCGTCGGCCGGCTCGGCCTGGCCGGCGACGAGCAGGCCGACCCGAGCGTGCACGGCGGCGTGTCGAAGGCGGTCTACGCCTACCCGAGCGAGCACCACGCGTTCTGGCGCACGGTGCGCGCGCAGGCCGGCGTCGCCGCGTGGGACGCCGACCCTTGGCCGGGCTTGTTCGGCGAGAACCTGCTGCTGGCCGGCATCGTCGAGCAGGACCTGTGGATCGGCGACCGCCTGGTCGTCGTCGGCGCCGACGGCGCGCGGCGCTGCGTGCTCGCCGTGTCCGAGCCGCGCCGCCCGTGCTTCAAGTTCGCCGCGGCGATCGGCTTCCCGCAGGCGCTGGCGCTGATGAACCAGTCGGGCTATTGCGGCGCCTACCTAGGCGTGATCGAGACCGGCGTCGTCGCCGCCGGCGACGGCCTCGTGCTCGAGCCCGGCCCGCGCCAGGTCAACCTGCGCGAGCTGTTCCGTTCGCGGGTTCGCGGCTGAGTCGCCGGCCGTGCTCGCCTACCGCCACGCGTTCCACGCCGGCAACCACGCCGACGTCCTGAAGCACACCGTGCTCGCGCTCGTGCTGCGCCACTTGAACGCCAAGGACAAGGGCTGGCGCTATGTCGACACCCACGCCGGCGCCGGCGGCTATTCGCTCGAAAGCGACTATGCCAAGAAGCGCAGCGAGCACGTCGACGGCATCGGCCGCGTCGTCGCCCGCCGCGCCGACGCGCCGCCGCCGGTGGCCGAGCTGCTGGACATCGTCGATGCCTTCAACCCCGGGCGCGCGTTGACGCAATACCCCGGATCGCCGGCGATCGCCCACGCGCGGATGCGGCCGCAGGACCAGCTGCGGCTGTTCGAGCGCCACCCGACCGACCACAAGATCCTGGCGTCGTACCTCGGCGACGTCCCCGGCGTCGAGGTGACGCTCGGCGACGGCTATGCCGCGCTGCGCGGCCAGTTGCCGCCGCCGACGCGGCGCGCCGTCGTCCTCGTCGACCCGAGCTACGAGCTGCCGGCCGACTACCCCAAGGCGCTGGCCGCGCTGCGCGAAGCGCTGGCGCGGTTCGCGCCGGCGGTCGTCGTCGTCTGGCTGCCGCAGCTGCGCACGGTGGCGTCGGCCGAGCTGCCGCAGCGGCTGAAGGCCGCGGCGCAGGCGGCCGCGCCCAAGGGCTGGCTGCACGCGCGGCTGACCGTCGCCCGCGCCGACCGCGACGGCTTCGGCCTGATCGGCAGCAGCGTCTTCGTCGCCAACCCGCCGCACACGTTGGAAGCCGCGCTGCGCACGACGCTGCCGTGGCTCGCCGACGTGCTCGACCAGGGCGCCGCGGCCAGCCGCGTCGAGGTCGGCGGTGGCGCTCGCGGCGCCTGACGGCGGCTAAACGCCGCGCGCACGGTCGGCGGCGAAGTCGCGCCGCCACGCGTCGAAGCGGCCGGCATCGATCGCCGCGCGGACCTCGCGCATCAGGTTCACGTAGTAGTGCAGGTTGTGCAGGCTGGCCAGCATGGGGCCGAGCATCTCGCCGCAGCGGTCGAGGTGGTGCAGGTAGGCGCGGCTGTAGCCGCCGGCGCACGCCGTGCAGCCGCAGCCGTCGTCGATCGGCGCGGGGTCGGCCTTGTGGCGCGCGTTGCGGATCTTCAGATCGCCGTAGCGCGTGAACAGGTGGCCGTTGCGCGCGTTGCGCGTCGGCATCACGCAGTCGAACAGGTCGACGCCGTGGGCCACGCCGTCGACGAGGTCCTCCGGCGTGCCCACGCCCATCAGGTAGCGCGGCTTGGCGGCCGGCAGCCGCCGCGGCGTGTGCGCGACGATGCGCCGCATCTCGTCCTTCGGCTCGCCGACGCTGACGCCGCCGATCGCGTAGCCGGGCAGGTCGAGCTCGGCGAGCACCGCCGCCGATTCGTCGCGCAGCGACTCGTACATCCCGCCCTGAACGATGCCGAACAGCGCGTTCGAATTGCCGAGGCGTTCGAACGCGTCGCGGCTGCGCCGTGCCCAGCGCAGGCTCAAGCGCATCGACGCGCGCGCATCGTCTTCGGACGTGACGACGCCGCCGGTCTCGTACGGCGTGCACTCGTCGAGCTGCATCGCGATGTCGCTGTTCAGCGCGGTCTGGATCTCGATCGACTTCTCCGGCGTCAGCAGCAGCCGGTCGCCGTTGACCGGCGACGCGAAGCGCACGCCTTCCTCGGTCAGCCGGCGCATCGCGCCGAGCGACCACACCTGGAAGCCGCCGCTGTCGGTGAGGATCGGCCGCGGCCAGCGCTCGAACGCGTGCAGACCGCCGAATTCGCGCACGACGTCGACCCCGGGCCGCAGCCACAGGTGGAAGGTGTTGCCGAGGATGATTTCGGCACCCATCGCCGCCAGCGACTCGGGCAGCACGCCCTTGACGGTGCCGTAGGTGCCCACCGGCATGAACACCGGCGTCTCGACGACGCCGTGCGCCAGCGTCAGTCGGCCGCGGCGCGCGGCGCCGTCGGTCTGCAGCAGTTCGAAATCCATCGGCGCGATTGTCGAGTCGCGCCGCGGCGGCTTCAGCCGCGGCGGTCGAGCAGCATCGCGTCGCCGTAGCTGAAGAAGCGGTAGCGCGACTCGACCGCGTGGCGGTACAGCGCCATCGCGTGGGCGTGGCCGGTGAACGCCGCCACCAGCATCAGCAGCGTGCTGCGCGGCAGGTGGAAGTTGGTCAGCAGCGTGTCGACGACGCGGAATTCGAACCCCGGCGTGACGAACAGGTCGGTGTCGCCGCGCCACGCCGCCAGCGGCGCGCCGGGTGCGGCCTGCCGCGCCGCCGATTCGAGCGCGCGCAGCGTCGTCGTGCCGACGGCGACGACGCGGCCGCCGCGGTTGCGCGCCGCGGACACCGCGGCGGCGGCGGCGGGGGGCACGTCGCACTGTTCGCGGTGCATGCGGTGCTCGGCGAGTGTGGCCGCGCGCACCGGCTGGAACGTGCCGGCGCCGACGTGCAGCGTGACCGTCGTGCGCTCGACGCCGCGCGCGGCCAGCGCGTCGAGCAGCGCGGCGTCGAAGTGCAGCGCCGCGGTCGGCGCGGCGACGGCGCCGGGCACGGCGGCGAAAACCGTCTGGTAGCGCTCGGCGTCGTGCGGCGTGTCGTCGTGGGCGATGTACGGCGGCAGCGGCACGTGGCCGTGGCGTTCGATCAGCGCCCACGGGTCGTGCGGAAAGCGCAGCGCGAACAGCGCGTCGTCGGGGCCGGCGCGGCCGAGCACCTCGGCGTCGAACGCGTCGCCGAAGCGCACGACGCTGCCCGGGCGCGGCGCCTTGCTCGCCCGCAGGTGGGCGTGGACGACGCCGTCGCCGAGTACGCGTTCGACCAACGCCTCGACCGCGCCGCCGGTCGGCTTGACGCCGAGCAGCCGCGCCTTGATCACGCGCGTGTCGTTGACGACGAGCAGGTCGCCCGGCGCGAGCAGCGCCGGCAGGTCGCGCACGACGCGGTCGACCGGCAGCGCGCCGCGGCCGTCGAGCAGCCGCGCGGCGCTGCGTTCGGCCGCCGGGTGCTGCGCGACCAGCTCCGCGGGCAGCGCGAAGTCGAAGTCGGCGGGGGTGAGGTTGGAGGTTTCGGTCATCGTGTCGACGCCGCCGCGGCGGGCCGCGCGCCAGCGACGAAGAAAATTGTTCCATGCCGCCCCCGCCGGCCGCCGCGCGCCGCGCCAAATCCCCGCCGAAAAAACCGCCGAGCGGCGCAGCACGCGCGCTCGTGCGGCTCGGGCTCGTGCGCGACGTCGACCTGGCGCTGCACCTGCCGCTGCGTTGGGTCGACGAGACGCGGCTCGTGCCGATCGCCGCGCTGGCCGACGGCGACAGCGCGCAGGTGCAGGGCCGCGTCGTCGCCGCCCGCGTCGAGCACCGCGCGCGGCGATCGCTGGTCGTGCGCATCGCCGACGCCGCCGGCGACGAGCTCGTGCTGCGCTTCGTCCACTTCTACCCGTCGCAGCTGAAGACCTTCGCCGTCGGCGCCGTCGTTCGCGCGCGCGGCGACGTGCGGGCCGGCTTCTTCGGCCGCGAGATGGTCCACCCCGAGTTCCGGATCGTCGACGCCGACACGCCGCTGCCGCAGTCGCTGACGCCGGTCTACCCGACGACCGCGCAGCTGCCGCAGGCCTACCTGCGGCGCGCGGTGGCCTCTGCGCTTGCGCGCGCGCCGCTCGCCGAGTTGCTGCCGCCGGGCACGGTGCCGGCCGGGTTGCCGACGCTGCGCGACGCGCTGCTGGCGCTGCACCAGCCGCCGCCCGACGCGCCGCTCGGCGCGTTCGACGACCGCAGCGCGCCGGCGTGGCAGCGGCTGAAGTTCGACGAGCTGCTGGCGCAGCAGCTGTCGCAGGCGCGCGCCGTCGCCGCGCGCGAGGGCCGCCGCGCGCCGGCGCTGGTCGCGCGCACCGGCGGCGTTGCCGACGCGTTGCGCGCCGCGTTGCCGTTCGCGCTGACCGCGGCGCAGCGCCGCGTCGTCGACGAGATCGGCGCCGACCTGACGCGGCCGCGGCCGATGCACCGGCTGCTGCAGGGCGACGTCGGCTCGGGCAAGACGGTCGTCGCCGCGCTCGCCGCGGCGCAGGCGATCGACGCCGGCCACCAGTGCGCCCTGATGGCGCCGACCGAACTGCTCGCCGAGCAGCACTTTCGCAAGCTCGTCGACTGGCTCGCGCCGCAGTCGGTCGGCATTGCGTGGCTGAGCGGCCAGCGCAAGGGTCGCGCGCGCGCACAGTTGCTGGATGCCGTGGCCGCCGGCGACGCGCAGCTCGTCGTCGGCACGCACGCGGTGATCCAGCGCGATGTCGCGTTCGCGCGGCTCGGTCTGGCGATCGTCGACGAGCAGCACCGCTTCGGCGTCGCGCAGCGGCTGGCACTGCTCGGGCTCGGAGGCGGCGGCGCCGCCGACCGCGATGCGCCAGGCGACGCGGCGCGGATCGAGCCGCACCTGTTGATGATGAGCGCGACGCCGATTCCGCGGACGCTGGCGATGAGCTACTACGCCGACCTCGCGCTGAGCACGCTCGACGAACTGCCGCCCGGGCGCACGCCGGTCGTGACCAAGGTCTTCGCCGACACGCGCCGCGCCGAGGTCGTCGCGCGCGTGCGCGACGCGGTCGCCGAAGGGCGGCAGGTCTACTGGGTCTGCCCGCTGGTCGACGAGAGCGAGCACGTCGACCTGCAGCACGCCACCGCCACGCACGCCGAGCTGTCGGCGGCGCTGCCCGGCGTCGCGGTCGGCCTGCTGCACGGCCGGCTGGCGTCGGCCGACAAGGCCGACGTGATGGCGCGCTTCACCGCCGGCGCGTTGCCGCTGCTCGTCGCGACGACGGTGATCGAGGTCGGCGTCGACGTGCCGACGGCGAGCCTGATGGTCGTCGAGCACGCCGAGCGCTTCGGCTTGGCGCAGCTGCACCAGCTGCGCGGCCGCGTCGGCCGCGGCAGCGCGGCCAGCGCGTGCGTGCTGCTGTACGCGGGCCCGCTGTCGCCGACCGCGAAGGCGCGGCTGCAGGCGATGGCGCAGACGCAGGACGGCTTCGAGATCGCGCGCCGCGACCTCGCGATCCGCGGCCCCGGCGAGTTCATGGGCGCGCGCCAGAGCGGCGCCGCGCTGCTGCGCTTTGCCGACGTCGACGCCGATGCCGATGCCGAGCTGCTCGACCACGCACGCCGCATCGCGCCGCGGCTGCTGCGCGACCACCCCGACGCGGCGCGCGCCCACGTCGAGCGCTGGCTCGCCGGTCGCGCCGACTACGCGAAAGCCTGACCGGTGGGCGGCGCGGCAGTGGCGCCACGGCACGCGGACGTCAGCCAGCGCAAGGCCGCGGTGCGACCTGCGGCGGCTTGCCGCGCGGCCGCCGCCGCTCGCCGCGCGGTCAGCGCTCGTCGTCGAAGAAGCGCGCCGTCAGTTGCGCGTTCGACTCGTGGATCAGGTCCTTGTCGAGCTCGCGCGTGACCACCGCCGTCACCTGCGCCGGCAGCGCCTTGCGCAAATTGCCGAGAAAGCGCGGCGCCGCGGCGATGCGCAGCTCGTCGTAGCGGCGTTCGCGCAGCCGCTCGCCGAGGCGATCGGCGACGCGCTTGGCAAAGCGTTCGGCCTCGAGGTGCTGCTGACTGTCGCCGGCCGACGTCGTCACCGTCCCCGGCTGGTTCTGCGGGCCGCCGCCGGGCGTGGCCGGCTGGCCGCCGTCGCGCCGGCCGTGCGCGTCGTCGCGAAGCTCGGCGTTCTTCGCGTGCGCCGCCGGGTCGGTCAGCTCCTCGACCGGCTGCAGTTCGCCGCCGTTGTCGGGCCGCTCGAGCAGCCGCGCGATCGCCTCGTCGGCGACCACCGCCCAGATCGTCTTCTTCGTCTTCGCCATCGGCCGGTCCTCGTCATCGGGGCCCGGGGCGAGGCAACGCACATGCCGGCGCCGACAATCGGCAGATGACGCTCACCGAGCTGAAGTACCTCGTCGCCTTGGCGCGCGAGCGCCATTTCGGCCGCGCCGCCGACGCGTGCTTCGTGTCGCAGCCGACGCTGTCGGTGGCGATCAAGAAGCTCGAGGACGAGCTCGAAGTGAAGCTGTTCGAGCGTGGCGGCGCCGAGGTCGGCGTGACGCCGCTCGGCGAGCAGATCGTGCGCCAGGCGCAGCAGGTGCTCGAGCAGGCGCAGGCGATCCGCGACATCGCCGCGCGCGGCCACGACCCGGTGGCCGGGCCGTTGCGGCTGGGCGTGATCCACACGATCGCGCCTTATCTTCTCCCGGAGCTCGTCCGCCAGGCGATCGAGCGCGTGCCGCGGATGCCGCTGATGCTGCACGAGAACTTCACGGTGCGCCTGCTCGAGATGCTGAAGAGCGGCGAGCTCGACTGCGCGATCCTCGCCGAGCCGGTTCCCGACACCGGGCTCGCGGTGGCGCCGCTGTACGACGAGCCGTTCTTCGTCGCCGTGCCGGCGGGCCACGCGCTGGCGCGGCGCAAGCAGATCAGCGCCGAGGAGCTGAAGCACGAGACGATGCTGCTGCTCGGCGCCGGCCACTGCTTTCGCGACCACGTGCTCGAGGTCTGCCCCGAGTACGCGCGCTTCTCCAGCAGCGCCGACGGCATCCGCAAGAGCTTCGAAGGCTCGTCGCTCGAGACGATCAAGTACATGGTCGCGTCGGGGATGGGCGTGACCGTCGTCCCCGGCCTGAGCGTGCCGCGCGAGCCGCAGCCGCACATCCGCACGGTGCGCTTCGCGCCGCCGGTGCCGACGCGCCGCGTCGTCCTCGCGTGGCGGCGCAGCTTCACGCGCTACGAGGCGATCGCCGCGCTGCGCAACTGCGTCTACGCGTGCGAGCTGCCGGGGGTGACGCGGCTGACCGGCTGATCCGCCGCTGCGGCAGCGGCGGCGCGGTCGTCGCCGAAGCGCTGCACCGCGGCGAGTCCGTCGCGCGCGATCGCGTATTCGCCGGGCCGACGCTCGGCGGTCAACTCGGTCAGCGCGGCGGAATAGGCGTCGGCGGCCGTGGTGGCGGCCGCGGCGTCGGCGGCGATGTCGGCCAGCGCGTGCCACGCCTGCGCGCGAACGAGCTGGCTGTTGGCCCATTCCAGCGGCGCGTCGGCGCGGTGGCGCAACGCCAGCGCCGCTTCGGCCGCGGCGACCGCGTCGGCGAGCAGCGCCGGCGCACACTGGCGTCGGCCGAGCGCCGTCAGCGCCGTCGACAGGTCGCTCTGCGACGCCGTCCAGTAGACCGGCGTGCGCTCGCGGTCGAACTCCTGCAGCGCCGAGCGCAGCGCGGTGACCGCGTGCTGCAGCGATTCGACGTCGCCGTCGAGCAACTGGGCGCGCAGCGTCCAGGCGCCGCCGACGTTGTGCTGCGCCAGCGCCCATTCGAGCGCGCAGTCGTCGCGCGGGCGCCGCCGCGCGACGGCGTCGAGCCCGGCGATCGCTTCGTCGAGCGGCGCGACGTCGCGCGTCGCCTCGCCGATCTCGATCAGCACCAGCGACAGGTTGGTCGTCGTCGCCGCCCATTCGACCGGGTGCTCGTCGGCACGGCGTTCGCGCAGCGCCTCGCGGTAGGCGGCGACCGCCGAGCGCGACGTCGCGAGCGAGCCCTGCAGCCGGCCGAGCATGCTCAACGCGACGCCCTTCACCGATTGCGTCGCGGCCCATTCGCGCGGCGCGCGCGACCGCGTCCGCTCGCCCAGCGCGGCGTCGAGCGCTGCCACCGCTTCGCGCAGCAGCGCGGCGTCGCCTTCGCGGAAGCCGAGCGCGTACAGCGCGCGGCCGAGGCGGTGCTGCGCCGCCGCCCAGCCGAGCGGGTCGTCGGCGCGCGGGCAGGCGTCGATCTCTGCGCGCTGCGCGGCGATCGAATCGAACAGGATCGCGCGGTCGTAGACGCGCCAGCCGAGCGTGTGCAGCGAGCCGCCGAGCGCGCCTTGCGCCGCCGCCCACGCGCGGCCGTCGGCCGCGCGGTCGGTCGACGCCAGCACCTCGCGCCGCAGCGCGACCGCCTGCTCCAGTCGCGCCGGGTCGACTTCGCGCTCGCCGAGCTGATCGAGCGCGTCGGCCTGCAGCGCGATCGCCGCGCGCCGTGCGGCGTCGTCGGTCGCGGCGTCGCGCATCCGCAGCGCCATCTCGAGCGCGACCTGCAGCGGCAGGTTGACGCCCTTGTCGCGCCCTTCGCAGAAAAAGCCGCGCGCACGCTCGGCGTATTCGGCGCTCGCCGCCGGCGCCGCCGGGGCGGTCAGCGCGGCCAGCGCTTCGAGGCGGCGCGCCGCGGCGTGGGCGTCGCGCCGCAGCAGCTCCTGCTGCACGCCGGCCTCGATCAGCGTGCGGCGCGACTGCTGCAGCGCGCGCCGGCGTTCGTCTTCGTCGCGGTCGAGTTCGGCGAGCGCAGCGTCGACGCGGTCGCTGCCGGCGTCGATGTCGCCGGCGCGCGTCGCCGACGCGACATCGGCGAGCACGCCGGCGACGAACGTGCCGCCGGAAGCCGCCGCGTCGGCGTGCGCCATCACCCGCGCCGCGACGTCGACCGCGTGTTCGAGCTCCTTGACCGCGCGGTCGACGTCGCGCACTTCGTCGCGCGTGAGCCGCTGCGCCAGCGCGATCAGCGTCCGCCGTTCGATTCCCGACAGCGCGCCGTCGGCGGCCAGGCGTCGCATCAGCGCGTCGACGGTGCTGTCGGGCACCGCGGCGACCGCAGCTTCGAGCCGCGCCTGCGCACCGGCCTGCTGCGCGAGCGCTGCGCGCAACGCGTCGAGCGCGTCGAGCTGCGGCAGCGCGGCGTCGAGCCGCGCGTCGATGCCGCGCAGCAGCGTCAGCGTGTCCTGCGCCAGCGTGCGCAGCGCGTGCTGCATCGCGATGCCGAACGCCGCACCGGCCTGCGGGTATTTGTCGGGGTCCTTGATCAGGTCGGCGAATTCGGCGAAGACGAGGTCGCCGAAGGTGCGCACCGTGCGTGGCTCGCCGCGATGGCCGGCGAGGGCGATGCCGTCGCTCGCGACGGCCAGCACCGTCGGCGGCAGCTCGGCTTCGGGCCAACCGGTCACCGCGGCCAGTGTCGGCGCGAAACCGCGGCCGAGCCGACCGTCGTCGTCGCGGCCGGCGGCCGCGCCGATGAACTCGGCGGCGCCGTCGAGCACCGCCTGCAGCGACGCGTCGATCGCCGTCTCGCCGGGGTGCGCGTTGCGGTTGAACGCCGCGCTGCGCAGCGCGCGCAGCGCCGGACGGGCGACCACGTCGAAGCGCTCGGCATCGGCGCGCGCGCTGTGCCACTCGGGTTCGTCGAGGCGAACGCGCGCGTGGTCGAGCACGTCCATCGCCGCGCGCACCCACGCCAGCCGCAACGCTCGCAGCAGGTCGTGGTTGGCCGAGATGTTGCGCAGCGGGTTGAACTCGCCGAGCCGCGCCTGCGCCGTGCGCTTGACGTGCGCGAGGTCGGTGCCCAGGCTCAGCGCAACGCCGCCGAGCGCGAGGTCGAGCAGGCGTTCGCCCCAGTCCATCCGGCGATTGGAGCGCAACGCGGAGACGCCGTCGAGCCGCGCGCGACGGCCGCAACGACGGCGGCGAAGTGACCGGCGCGGTTCGCCGATGCACTCGAGACGGCGCACATGCGATGACGCACGCATGACGCACGCCAAGACGACGACGCGGCCCGTGCGCCGAGCCGACGCCCGACCCGCCACTCAGCGGCATCGTCGCTGCCGATAATCGCCGGCTTCGCCCGCCGCCGCCGCATGTCCACCGCCACCGCCGACCCCGTCCGCCGCCGGCGCACGTTCGCGATCATTTCCCACCCCGACGCCGGCAAGACGACGCTGACCGAGAAGCTGCTGCTGTTCTCGGGCGCGATCCAGATCGCCGGCAGCGTCAAGGCGCGCAAGGCAAGCCGCCACGCGACCAGCGACTGGATGGAGATCGAGAAGCAGCGCGGGATCTCGGTCGCATCGAGCGTGATGCAGATGGAATACCGCGACTGCGTCGTCAACCTGCTCGACACGCCCGGCCACCAGGACTTCAGCGAGGACACCTACCGCGTGCTGACCGCGGTCGACGCGGCCTTGATGGTCATCGACGCGGCCAACGGCGTCGAGCCGCAGACGCGGCGCCTCTTGCAGGTGTGCCGCGCGCGGAACACGCCGATCCTCACCTTCGTCAACAAGATGGACCGCGAGGTGCGCCAGCCGCTGGACCTGATGGACGAGGTCGAGCGCGAGCTCGGCATGGAGGTCGTGCCGTTCACCTGGCCGGTCGGCATGGGGCGGTCGTTCCACGGCGTGATGGACCTGCGCCAGCGGCAGATGCGCGTCTTCCGCGCCGGCGACGACCGCGACCGGCACGACGACGAGGTCATCGCCGGCCTCGACGCCCCGGTGTACGCGCAACGCTTCGGCGCCGACTACGACGCCGCCGCCGGCGAGATCGCGCTCATCGCCGACGCCGCGCCGCCGTTCGACGAGGCGGCGTTTCTCGCGGGAAAGCAGACGCCGATGTTCTTCGGCTCGGCGGTGAACAACTTCGGCGTGCGCGAGGTGCTCGACGCGCTGGTCGAGCTGGCGCCGCCGCCCGGGCCCCGGCCGGCGATCCAGCGCACCGTGCAGCCCGACGAGCCGAAGTTCGCCGGCGTGGTGTTCAAGATCCAGGCCAACATGGATCCGGCGCACCGCGACCGCATCGCGTTCGTCCGCGTCGCCGCCGGGCGCTTCGTCCGCGGCATGCGGCTGAAGGTCACGCGGTCGGGCAAGGAGCTGCGGCCGAACACGGTGGTCACGTTCCTGAGCCAGAAGCGCGAGCTGCTCGACGAGGCGTGGGCCGGCGACATCATCGGCATCCCGAACCACGGCGTGCTGCAACTCGGCGACACGCTGACCGAAGGCGAGGCGCTGCAGTTCACCGGGCTGCCGTTCTTCGCGCCCGAGATGTTCCGCAGCGTCGAGGTCGCCGACCCGTTGAAGACCAAGCAGCTGCGCGCCGGGCTGACGCAGCTCGGCGAGGAAGGCGCGATCCAGGTCTTCCGCCCGGTGGCCGGCGGCGTACTGCTGCTCGGCGCGGTCGGCCAGCTGCAGTTCGAGGTCGTCGCCCACCGCCTCGAGCACGAGTACGGCTGCAAGGCGCGGATCACGCCGGCGCGCTACAACGTCGCGCGCTGGGTCACCGCCGAGACCGGTGACGGTGCCGCCGCCGACGAGCGCGAGCTAAAACGCTACATCGACGCCAACGCCCACCGCGTCGCGCGCGATGCGGTCGACGCGCCGTGCGTGCTGCTCGAATACGCGGGCGAGTTGCGCGCGATGCAGGAGAACTGGCCGAAGATCCGCTTCCACGCGCTGCGCGAGCACGCCGGGCTCGTGTTCCAGCGCCAGCTCGACGGCTGATCGTCGCGCCGCCGGCACCGCTGCCGCGGCCCGCCTTGGCGCGCGCGGTCAGCGCTGCAGCGACTTCGCGAGGAACGCTTCGAGCCGGCGCAGGAAGTCGGCCTCGTTGGCCGGGTCGTTGAAGCCGTGCACCTCTTCGCGGTAGAGCGCGGTCTCGACGGCGAGGCCCTTGCGCCGGGCGGCCGAGACGAAGCGGTCGAAGTGCTCTTCGGTGACCCGCGAGTCGAAGCTGCCTTGGGCGAGGAACAGCGGCACTTTGACGTCGTCGAGACGGTGCACCGGCGAGTGGCGGCGGAACATCTCGGCGTCGGCCTTCGGGTCGCCGACGAGCCGCTTCAAAGCGTATTCGCGACTCTGGACCGTGAGGTCGGAATTCCAGTCGTTGAACATCAGGTCGATGTCGGTCACGCCGGCGAAGCTCGCCGCGCAGCGCCAGCGGCCGGGATCGCGCGCCGGCGCCAGCAGCGCGGCGTAGCCGCCGTAGCTGGCGCCGAACACGCAGACGCGGTCACGGTCGACGAGGCGCTCGCCGATCGCCCAGTCGAGCGCGTCGACGAGGTCGTCCTGCATCGCCTGCCCCCACTGCCGCCAGCCGGCGGTGAAGTGCTTCGAGCCGAGCCCGGTGCTGCCGCGAAAGTCGACCTCCAGCACGCGCCACCCGCGCGACGCGAGGAACTGCGGCCACGCCGACCAGTCGAGCGTCGCGCCACGGATCCACGGGCCGCCGTGGACGAGCACGACCGCCGGCAGCGGCTGCGCCGCGGCGGCGCCGACCGGGTGGGTGACGACCACCGGCAGCGGCAGCCCGTCGCGCGCCGGCACGCGGTGGAAGCTGCGCCGGCCCTGCGTCGCCTCGGGCAGCCACGGCCGCGCCGCGCCGAGCGCCGTGAGCTTGCGCGTCTCGCGGTCGAACACGTGGACCTCGCCGCTGTGGCGGTCGCTCGACGACGCGACGAGCAGCCACCGTGCGCCGACGCAGTTGCCGCAGTACAGGCGGTTGACGCGGCCCGCCGGCAGCGCCGCGTCGACGACCCGCTGCGCCGCGGCCAGACCGTCGTCGAACCACACGCTGAAGCCGGTGTCGGCGACACCGTGCACGCCGACGACGCGGCGCGCCGCGTCGTCGCGCTCGATGCCGCCGCCGACGTCGAAGCCGGCGACGGCGACCAGCGGCTCGGGGTCGAGCCGACGCGCCTTCAGGTCGTAGACGTACAGACCGGTGGTGTCCGTCCCGGGGCTCGCGGCGACGACCAGCGTGCCGTCGCCTTCGAGCATCAGCGGCGTCGGCGATCGGGCGTCGTTCGCGTCGTGGTCGGCGACGACGACCCAGTCGCCGCCGCCGTCGGAGCGGCCGTGCAGCCGTTCGCGGCCGTCGCGCACCGTCGACACGACGCGCAGTTCGCCGCGGTCGTCGAAGATCCAGCGGCGAACGCCGCGCGGCAGGCTCTCGGCGACCGGCTTCGTCGTCGCGGTGACGGTGTTCATCCGCGCGATGCGGCGCGCGTCGTTGTCTTCGCCGAGGCGTTTGACGACGATGATGTCGTCGCTGCCGTCGCGAACCGTGTCCAGCATCTCCCAGCCATAGGTCAGCGCGCGGTCGCGGATCCGCGTGCCGGTGGTGTCGTTGTCGGTGCGCCAGGTGATCAGCCGCTGCTGCCGGCCGCCGTCGATGTCGGCGGCCAACGTCGCGACGCCGTCGCGGTGGACGAAGGTGCCGGGCTCCTGCACCTCGAAGACGAGCCGCCGGTCGTTGACCCAACGCACCCAGCGCACGTCGACGTCGCCCCACGCCGCGACCGTGCGGCGCTTCGTCGGCTCGGCGAGGTCGACGACGACGAGCGACGCGCGGCCGCCGGGCGGCTGCACGATGACCGCCGCGTGGCGGTTGTCAGGCGAGACCCGATAGCCCGACATCAGCGGCGGCCGCGCGTAGTCGGCGGCGGTGAGCGCCGGCGTTGCGACGACCGGGGCCGATGCGGCCGCCGGCGCCACGACCGCGGGCGGCGACGGCGCCGCCTGCGCGGACGCCACCGCCGCGTCGGGCGCGGCGAGCGACGGGGCGGCGAGCGTTGCGGCGAGGGCCGCGCCGGCGATCGCGGCGGCGAAGGCGCGTCCGGCGCGCTGCCGGTGGACCGGTGTCACGCCGGACGCAAAGGCTCTCGCGCGACGGTCGCGGAACAGGTCGAGGAACGTGCTCATCGGCGGGCGGTCGGTGGTGGTGTGGAGCGGTCCGTGGCGACACGCCCACGTATGCGCGCGGCTGGCGCGGGTGCAGTCTAGGCCGGACGTCGTCGCGCCGTGCGCAGCGTCACCGAATAGCGCAGCGCCGGCACCGGCGGCACGCTGTGCTGCCAGCCCCACCGCGCCTCGCCGCTCAGCCGATACGCCGACCGCGGCGCGAGGGGGAGGTCGACGATCGCGCTGCC
>CBDUBX010000035.1:0-15563 GCA_965365495.1 uncultured Burkholderiales bacterium | reverse complement strand
GCACGTTCGCCGGCGCCACCCGCCGGTCGCCGGGTGCGGACCTCGTCGCCGCGGCTGCGACGCTCCGACCCAGCGTTGCGGCCCGCCGCGCAGCGTCCGCTTCACCCGGACAACTCCGCTGGCACAACGTCGAGCCCCACGGGTACAACGACGGCCGCAACGTCGGCGCCGTCGCCGCGACGCCGCCGCCCGCCGATGTCCAGCGATACCGATCCCGAGCCCTCCGCCGACGCCGCCGCGGCCCGGTCGGCTGGCGCGCCGGCGGCGTCGCCGACGCCAGCGGCATCGGCGACGTTGCCGGCGCTGCACCGCGTGTCGTGGGGCGCGCCGTGGCGCTGGCTGCGGCTCGGCTGGCGCGACTTCACGCGCGCGCCGGCGATCGGCCTGTTCTACGGCGCGTGCTTCGCGCTGATGGGCTGGGCGCTGCTGTGGGTGTTCCGCTCGTCGCCGGCCTACGTGCTCGCGCTGTCGGGCGGCTTCCTGCTGGTCGGGCCGTTCCTGTGCCTCGGGCTGTACCGCGTCAGCCAGCGCCTCGAAGCCGGCGAGCGGCCCGGCTTCGCCGACTCGCTGTTCGCGTGGCAGGAACGGATGGGCCCGCTCGCGATCTTCGGCGTCGTGCTGCTCGTCCTCGAAATGCTGTGGGGCCGCGCGACGCTGGTCGTCTTCGCGGTGATGTTCGACGACGTGCCCGACTTCCGCGGCTCGCTGCTGACGCTGCTGGCGCCCGAGAACCTGCCTTTCGTCGCCGTCTGGGCCGCCCTCGGCGCGGTGTTCGCGACGCTGATCTACGCCGTCGGCGTGGTCTCGATGCCGATGATGCTGCACCGCCAGACCGACGCGATCAGCGCCGGGCTGACGAGTCTGCGCCTGGTGCTGACGCAGACCGGCCCGATGCTGCTGTGGGCGGCGCTGATCGCGGCGCTGGTGTTCGCCGCGATGCTGCCGGGCTTCGCCGGCCTGCTCGTCGTCGCGCCGGTGCTCGGCCACGCGTCGTGGCATGCGTATCGGGCGGCGGTGGCGGATTGAGCGGCGCACCCGGTCGGTGGCCGCACGCGACCGGCGACGAGGCGGGTTGCTTTCGATCAGATCGCGGCCAGCCGCATCGACGCATCCTTCGGCGCCCCCGGCGGCGGACCCTCTCCGCGACGCCCTTCCCCTTCTTCGCATCCCTCGCCATGATCACCGGCGACATCAAGAACCAGATCGACCGCATCTGGGACGCTTTCTGGTCCGGCGGCATCTCGAACCCGCTGGAGGTGATCGAGCAGATCACCTATCTGTTGTTCATCCGGCGCCTCGACGAGCTGCACACGCTGGAGGAAAACAAGGCCCACCGGCTGAAGCAGCCGATCGCGCGGCGCGTCTTCCCCGAGGGGCGTGACGCAAGAGGCCGCCCCTACGACGACTACCGCTGGTCGCGCTTCAAGCACTTCGCGCCGGCCGACCTGCACGCGTTGATCGGCGAACACGTGTTCCCGTTCCTGCGCACCGACCTGGCGAAGCAGCTCGGCGGCGGCGAAGACGCCACTTACGCGCAGCACATGAAGGACGCGCGCTTCACGATTCCCACGCCGGCGCTGCTGGCGCGCGTCGTCGACCTGCTCGACCACGTGCCGATGGCCGAGCGCGACACCAAGGGCGACGTCTACGAATACATGCTCGGCAAGATCGCCGCCGCCGGGCAGAACGGCCAGTTCCGCACGCCGCGCCACATCATCCGGTTGATGGTGGAGCTGACCGCGCCGCAGCCGACCGACGTGATCTGCGACCCCGCCTGCGGCACCGCCGGCTTCTTGGTGGCCGCGGGCGAAACGCTGCGCGAGCGCCACCCGAGCCTGCTGCACGACCGCCGAGCAAGCGCGCATTTCCATCGGCGCATGTTCCACGGCTTCGACTTCGACCACACGATGCTGCGCATCGCCAGCATGAACCTGCTGCTGCACGGCGTGGAGAGCCCGCACATCCGCTACCGCGATTCGCTGAGCGAAGACCACGCGGGCGAAGACGAGGCCTACACGCTGGTACTGGCCAACCCGCCGTTCGCCGGCAGCCTGGACTACGAGAACACCGCCAAGGACCTGTTGCAGATCGTCAAGACCAAAAAGACCGAGCTGCTGTTCCTGGCGCTGTTCCTGCGGTTGCTGAAGGCCGGCGGGCGCGCCGCGGTGATCGTTCCCGACGGCGTGCTGTTCGGCTCGAGCACCGCGCACAAGCAGCTGCGCCGCATGCTCGTCGAGGAGCACAAGCTCGACGCCGTGGTCAAGCTGCCGGGCGGCGTGTTCAAGCCGTACGCGGGCGTCTCGACTGCGATCCTGCTGTTCACGAAGACGAACTCGGGCGGCACCGGCCACGTGTGGTTCTACGACGTGCAGGCCGACGGCTGGAGCCTGGACGACAAGCGCACGCCGTTGCTGGCGGACGACAAGCTCGGGCCGCTGCCGCGCACCGCGCTGGTCGAAGGTGAGCACGCGAAGAACAACCTGCCCGACGTGCTGGCGCGCTGGGCCGAGCGCGACGGTTCGGAGCGCGGGCGGCCACGCACGGCACAAAGCTTCTGCGTTCCCAAGTCCGATATCGCCGACAAGGGCTACGACCTGTCGCTGAACCGGTACAAGGAGGTGGTGCACGAGGCGGTCGAGCACCGCGCGCCGAGGCAGATCCTGGCCGAGCTGGCGAAGCTGGAAGAGGAGATTCGGCGGGGGATGAAGGAGTTGGAGGGGATGTTGGGATGAGCGGTTGGCCCTTAGCTCGGATCGACGAGTGTGCAGAGATCGTTTCGGGCGCTACGCCAAGCACGTCACAACCGGCGTACTGGGATGGCGACATCCACTGGGCAACACCGAAGGATCTGAGCGACCTCGATGGAGCCTATCTGTCGGGCACTCCGCGGAAGATCACGCGGCGCGGCCTGGAAAGCTGTGCGGCGACGGTGCTGCCGTCGAACTCGGTTCTGTTCAGCTCGCGCGCACCGATCGGGCATGTCGCTATTCAATACAGTGCCGATGGCGACGAACCAGGGCTTCAAGAGCTTCGTCCCAGACCGCGATTGCTTGGACCCGAAGTTCCTCTATCACTGGCTCAAGAAGAATCGAGCAGCGTTGGAGGCGCTCGGGAACGGGGCGACCTTCAAAGAGGTTTCGAAGGCAGTCGTTTCTCGAATCGAGATTCCGCTTCCGCCCCTGCCTTCGCAGCGGCGGATCACGGCGATCCTGGACAAGGCGGACGCGCTGCGGGCCAAGCGCCGCGCCGCCCTCGCCCAGCTCGACTCCCTCACCCAATCCATATTCCTCGACATGTTCGGCGACCCGGTCGTAAACGATCGGGGTTGGCCGGTGAGTTCTGTGGGCGACGTTGTTGCAGGTTTCGAAACGGGGAAGAACCTCGTTGCTGACGATCGAGAGGGCGACTTGTCGGGACTCCGCGTCTTGAAGGTGAGTGCCGTGACAAGCATGCACTTTCGAGCGGTTGAGGCCAAGGCATTGCCTGCTGGATACGTCCCACCACAACACCACCTGGTTCGAAAGGGTGACTTGCTCTTTAGCAGGGCAAACACACAAGAGCTCATCGGAGCTACTGCACTTGTCGAGGACGAGCCACACGGCCTCGTTCTTCCGGACAAGCTATGGAGATTCGTTTGGTACAACACACCACGAGCAGAGCCTCGCTATGTCCAGTGGCTGTTTCGGCAGCCGCGGTTTCGCTTTCGACTCGGACGATTGGCGACAGGAACGAGCGGCTCGATGAAGAATATTTCCCAAGACAAGGTTCTTAGCCTTGAGATTGGCGTTCCGCCTATGACGCGACAGCGCGAATTCGCGAGAGCGGCCGAGCGCATTAATGTGTTGAGAAGAACTGCCGCGGAGGCTATGGGAAAGGTCGACGCTCTCTTCGCCTGCCTTCAACACCGCGCCTTCCGTGGCGAGCTGTAGCCGGCGCCCCCGCCCGAACCTCAAACAACGAGCCCTGTTGATTCAACATCGCGGCCGAACCTAAAATAGCGGGCACTCGTGTTCGAGGCATCCGAGGGCCGCTTGCGCAGACCGCCGCCTGGAACGTACGTCGAGGTCGCCGGCGCCGCGAGCGCTTCCGCGCCTTCGTGCCTGCGGCGTTGCCGCCCGTGCCGGCGGTGCAGTGGTCGGGCTCGCTGCGGCGCCGCTTCGACGACGCGCTGGTGGCCCTCGGCCGGCTCGACGCGCTCTCGGCGCACCTGCCCAACGCACAGCTGCTGCTGTACAGCTTCGTTCGCAAGGAAGCGGTGCTGTCGTCGCAGATCGAGGGCACGCAATCGTCGCTGGCCGACCTTCTGCTGTACGAAATCGACGAGCAGCCCGGCGTCCCGGTGGACGACGCGCGCGAGGTGAGCCGCTGCGTCGCCGCGCTCGAACACGGGCTGGCCGCGCTGCGCGGCGGGCTGCCGTTGTCGATGCGGCTGCTGCGCGGCATGCACGAGGTGCTGATGGCGCACCCGGACGGCCGGGGCAAGACGCCGGGCGAACTGCGCCGCTCGCAGGTATGGATCGGCGGTACGCGGCCGGGCAACGCCGCTTTCGTGCCACCGCCGGCCCACAAGCTGGGCGAATGCCTGAAGCACTTCGAGCGCTTTCTCAACGACGAGCCCGAGCCGACGCCGCCGCTGATCAAGGCCGCGCTGGCGCACGTGCAGTTCGAGACCATCCACCCCTTCCTCGACGGCAACGGGCGGCTGGGGCGTCTGTTGATCGTGCTGCAATTTCTCGCCGACGGCGTGCTGCGCGAACCGATGCTCTATCCGAGCCTCTTCTTCAAGACGCACCGCGCGCTGTACTACGAGCTGCTGAACGACGTGCGGCTGCACGGCGACTGGGAGCGCTGGCTCGACTTCTTCGCCGAAGGCGTGCAGACGAGCGCGACGCAGGCCGTGGCCAGCGCCAACGCGCTGCTGGCGCTGGTGAACGAGGATCGCGACCGCATCGCGACGCTGGGTCGCGCCGCCGCCTCGGCGCTGGCGGTGCACCAAGCGCTGCAGCGCCAGCCGCTGGCGACGTCGAACGCTCTGGTCAAGGCGACGGCGCTGACGGCCGCCACCGTGAACAAGTCGCTCGCGCACCTGGAGCGCCTGGGCATCGTCGGCGAGCTGACCAACCGGCAACGCGGCCGGGTGTTCGCGTATCGGCGCTACGTTTTCGAGCTGGCGGCGGAGGCCTCCCCGTGACGCAGCAACCCTGGCATTCCTGGAGTTTCGTTCTGCATTTGCGAGGTTGCTGCCCGCCTGACCCTTGCGGGGAGCTGCGCTCGTGACGAGCCAGTTCGTCTTCCTGCAAGCCGAATGGCCCGCCGTCTTCGACGCCGCGGCCCGCGCCGAGGCTGCCGCGCTGGCCGACCCGCGCACGGCCTGCTTCTAAGCCCGCCGCGCGCTCGAGATCGCCGTGGCCTGGGCCTACAAGCACGACGCCGCGCTGAAGCTGCCGTACCAGGACAACCTGGCGGCGCTTATCCACGAACCCAGCTTCAAGCGGGCGGCCGGTGAAGCGGTGTTCACGAAGGCGCGCGTCATCGTCACGCTGGGCAACCGCGCGGTGCACGGGCACGCGGCAGTGCCCGCGCTCGACTCGGTGACGGCGGCACGCGAGCTGTTCCACGTCGGCTACTGGCTCGCGCGCACCTATGGCCGCCGCGGCCGCCCGGCGCCCGGACTGGCCTTCGATGCGTCGGCGCTGCCGCGCCCGGCGGCGGCGGCGATGAAGGTCGCTGCCCAGACGGCGGAGCAGTTGCAGACGCTTCAGGCCCGTCTGCGCGAACGAGACGAGAACCTGGCCGCGCTGCTCGCGGACAAGGCCGCGCTCGACGACGAGCTGCAGCGACTGCGCGTGGAAGTGGCCGCGGCCAAGCAGGCCGTCGCCGCGGTGCCCGACACCCACGACTACGCCGAAGCCGAGACGCGCGACGCCTTCATCGACCTGCTGCTGAAGGAAGCCGGCTGGCGGCTGGACCACGCGAACGACCGCGAGTTCGAGGTCGACGGCATGCCCAACGCCGAGGGCAAGGGATCTGTCGACTACGTGCTGTGGGGGCGACGACGGCAGGCCGCTGGCGCTGGTGGAGGCCAAGCGCACGCGGCGCGACCCGCGAGTGGGGCAGCAGCAGGCCAAGCTGTACGCCGACTGCCTGGAGCGCCGATTCGACCGCCGGCCGCTGATCTTCTTCAGCAACGGCTACGACCATTGGTTGTGGGACGACACGCGCCACCCGCCGCGCCGCGTGCAGGGCTTCTACAAGAAAGCCGAGCTCGAGCTGCAGCTGCAGCGGCGGCAGACGCGCCGGCCGCTGGCCGAAACGCCGATCGACGCGCAGATCGTCGCGCGCCACTATCAGACGCGCGCCGTGCGCCGCGTGGCCGAGGCCTTCGAGCGCGACCACGACCGCAAGGCGCTGCTGGTGATGGCCACCGGCGCGGGCAAGACGCGCACCGTCATCGCGCTGGTCGACCTCTTGGTGCGCTGCAACTGGGCCAAGCGCGTGCTGTTTCTGGCCGACCGCGTGGCGCTGGTGAACCAGGCGGTCAACGCGTTCAAGCGCCATCTGCCCGACGCGTCGCCGGTGAACCTGGTGACCGACAGGCATGCCGAAGGGCGCGTCTACGCGTCGACCTATCCGACGATGATGGGATTGATTGACGGCGTCGCGGACGGGCAGCGCCGCTTCGGTGTCGGCCACTTCGATCTGATCGTCGTCGACGAGGCGCACCGCTCGGTGTTCCACAAGTACCGCGCGATCTTCGACTACTTCGATGCGCTGCTGGTCGGCCTGACGGCGACGCCCAAGGACGAGGTCGACCGCAACACCTACGGCCTGTTCGACCTGGAAGACGGCGTGCCGACCGACGCCTACGCGCTCGAAGAAGCGGTGCGCGACGGTTTCCTGGTGCCGCCGACCGCGGTGTCGGTGCCGCTGCGCTTCCAGCGTCAGGGCATCCGCTACGACGAGCTGTCCGAGGACGACCGGGACCGGTGGGACGCGCTGGATTGGGACGACGACGGCAACGTGCCCGACCGCGTCGAGGCCGAGGCGGTGAACAAGTGGCTGTTCAACACCGACACCGTCGACAAGGTGCTCGCGCACCTGATGACGCGCGGCCTCACGGTTGCCGGCGGCGACCGGCTCGGAAAGACGATCGTGTTCGCGAAGAACCAGGCGCACGCCGACTTCATCGCCGAGCGCTTCGACGTCCACTACCCGCACCTGAGGGGCGCGTTCGCGCGCGTCGTCACGTTCAAGACCGAGTACGCGCAAAGCCTGATCGACGACTTCTCGATCAAGGACAAGGCGCCGCACATCGCGATCTCGGTCGACATGCTCGACACCGGCATCGACGTGCCGGAGGTCGTCAATCTCGTGTTCTTCAAGCTCGTGCGCTCGAAGACCAAGTTCTGGCAGATGCTCGGCCGCGGCACGCGGCTGTGCGAAGACCTGCTCGGGCCCGGGCAGCACAAGACGCATTTCTACGTCTTCGACTACTGCCGGAACCTCGAGTACTTCAGCCAGGACCTGCCGGGCACCGAGGGCTCGGTGGCGGCTTCGCTCGGCAAGCGGCTGTTCGACGCGCGGCTGGAACTCATCGGCGAGCTGGACGAAGCAGCCGAAGCCGCTTTCGCGCACGCGTCCGAGCCGCGCCCTCCGCCGCCGGGACATCCGCAGACCGACGTCGATGTGCGCGAGCAGACCGCAGCGCTGCTGCAGCGCCAGGTCGCGGCGATGAACCTCGACAACTTCGTGGTGCGGCCGCACCAGCGGCTGGTCGAGCGCTACGCGCAGCCCGGCGCCTGGACGAGGCTGCCCGCCGAAGCGCGGGCCGAGCTGTCGCACGTGGTGGCGGGGTTGCCGACCGAGCTCGACCCCGAGAACGAGGAAGCCAAGCGCTTCGACCTGCTCGCGCTGCGCCTGCAGCTGGCGCTGCTGCGCCATGAGCCCGGGTTCGAGCGGCTGCGCGACCGCGTGCAGGCGATCGCCGCGCTGCTGGAGGAGAAGGACGCGATCCCCGCGGTGCGCGAGCAGATGCCGTTGATCCAGGACCTGCAGACCGACGCGTGGTGGCAGGACGTAACGGTGGCGATGCTGGAAGCGATGCGGCGGCGGGTGCGCACGCTGGTGCAGTTCATCGACAAGCGCGGACGTCAGCCGGTCTACACCGACTTCGAGGACGCCATCGGCGACGAGACCACGGTGGCTCTGCCGGGCTTCGCCATCGGCGCCGACGCGGCGCGCTTCCGTGCCAAGGCGCAGGCCTTTCTGCGCCGGCACCTGGACCACGTCGCGATCGCCAAGCTGCACCGCAACAAGCCACTGACAGGTAGCGATCTGGCGGAGCTGGAGCGCGTCCTGGCCGAGAGCGGCGTCGGCGGGGCCGACGAGATCCGGCGCGCCGTCGACGAGTCGCAGGGTCTGGGCCTGTTCGTCAGGTCGCTGGTCGGCCTCGACCGCGAGGCCGCGAAGGCGGCAATGGCCGGCTTCATCGCCGGCAAGGCGTTGTCGGCCAACCAGCTCGAGTTCGTCAACCTCGTCGTCGACCACCTCACGGCGCACGGCGTGGTGCCGCCGGCAAGGCTTTACGAGTCCCCGTTCACCGACCTCTCGCCGAGCGGGCCCGACGCGCTGTTCGACGTCGCCGATCTCGACGCGCTGCTTGGCCGGCTCGACGCGGTGACCGCGGCGGCCAAGGTGGCCTGACGCATGCAACGCCGGGTTCGTCAGCGCCGGTCGCCCATCGCGTGCGCGATCGTGCCGAGGTCGACGTATTCGAGCTCGCTGCCGGCCGGCACGCCACGGGCGAGCCGGGTCACCGTCAGGCCGCGGGCGCGCAGCGCGCCGGCGAGCGCGTGCGCGGTGACCTCGCCTTCGGCGGTGAATCCGGTCGCGAGGATGACCTCGTCGACGATGCCGTCGGCGGCGCGTTCGAGCAGCGCCCGAGCGCCGATGTCGTCGACGCCGATGCCGTCGATCGGGCTCAGCCGGCCCATCAGCACGAAGTACAGCCCGCGGTAGCTGCCGCTGCGCTCGAGCGCGGCCTGGTCGGCGGGTGTCTCGACGACGCACAGCAGCCGCGCGTTGCGCGACGCGTCGCTGCACGTCGCGCAGACCTCGGCCTCGGTGTAGGTGTGGCAGCGCGCGCAGTGGCGCATGCGGTCGAGCGCGTCGACGAGCGCCGCCGACAGCCGGCGTGCGCCGTCGCGGTCGTGCTGCAGCAGATGGAACGCCATCCGCTGCGCCGACTTGACGCCGACGCCGGGCAGGCGGCGCAGCGCGTCGACGAGCGCGGCGAGCGCGGCCTCGGTCATCGGCGGCGACAGCGGCGCGACGCAGTCAGAACGGGAACTTCATCCCCGGCGGCATCGGCAGGCCGGCGGTCAGCTGGCCCATCTTCTCGTTGCTGACTTCTTCGGCGCGGCGCAGCGCGTCGTTGAACGCCGCGGCGACGAGGTCCTCGAGCATGTCTTTGTCGTCGGCGAGCAGGCTGGCGTCGATCGCGACTCGCTTGACGTCGTGCTTGCACGTCATCGTCACCGTGACGAGCCCGGCGCCCGACTGGCCCTGCACCTCGATCGACGCGAGCTCTTCCTGCGCGCGGCGCATGTTGTCCTGCATCGCCTGTGCCTGCTTCATCAGGCCGGCGAGTTGGTTCTTCATCATCGTGACGGTCCTCGTCGTGTCGCTGGGTCTACACCGGGCGGATCGACCCCGGAACGATGCGCGCGCCCTTGAATTGCTGCAGTAGATCGCGCACCACCGGGTCGGCGTAAATCGCGGCTTCGGCGTCGGCCTGTCGCCGGCGCCGCACGTCGGCGTCGCGCCGCGCCGGCGTGTCGTCGACGGCGCCGGCCTGCAGCCGCAACGTCACCGGCGCCCCGACCTCGGCGGCGAGCGCGGCGCCGAGCTTGGCCGAGAGCGCGTCGCTGCGCAGCGGTTCGCGTTCGACGCGCAGCGTCCACACCGCCGGTGTCGTCGTTTCTTCGACGGCAACGAGCTGCGACTGCAGCGCCAGCTCGCGCACCATCGCCGCGACCGCGCCGCGCTCGATCAGCTGCTCGACGATCGCGCACCATCGGTCGGCGAGCGGCCCGCCCGGGGCCGACGGCGGCGGCGGCGTCGGTGCTTCGCACGTTTCGGCGGCGGCGCAGGCGGCATCGGCGGGGTCGATGGTGTCGGCAACGTCGGCGACATCAGCGACGTCGGCGACGTCGGCGACATCGGCGACATCGGCGACATCGGCAACAGCGACCGCATCGAACGTGGCGGCCGGCGCTCCGGTGCCGTCGCCATCGGAACGGCGCACAGCGCCGCCCGCGGTCGAAGCGCCGCCGGCATCGGCAACGCCGTACGCCGCGGACGGCGGCATCGCGGCCGCCACCACCGCCGGCGCGGCGGTGCGGCCCGAAGACGCGACCGCGGCCCCAGCCGATCGCGTCGCCGGTGTCGCCGCCGCCGACGGCGCGGCACGCCGCGCATCCGCCGTGTCGCCGCCCGGCGGGAACGCCAGAAAGCGCAGCAGCACCATCGTCAGCGCCGCGTAGTCGTCGTTCAGCAGCGCCAGCTCTTCGCGGCCGTGCAGCGCGATGCTGTACAGCAGCTGCGTTTCGTCGGGCGCGAGCTGGGGCGCGAGCTCGCAGGCGTCGGCGGCGTCTTCGTCGGCGGCGTCGAGCGCGCCGGGCACCGCCTGCACCACCGCCATCTGCTGCAGCAGCAGCGCCACTTCCTCGAGCGTCGACGCCGCCGACAGGCCGAGCCCACGCAGCGCGTCGACCGCGGCAAGCACCGCCGCGCCGTCGCGCCGCGCCAGCGCGTCGACGATGCGCCGCGCATGCCCGCGGTCGACGCTGCCGAGCATCGCGCGCACCGCCTGGCCGTCGAGCCGGCCGGCGCCGTAGGCGATTGCCTGGTCGGCAAGCGACAGCGCATCGCGCATCGAACCGCGCGCCGCGCGCGCCAGCAGCCGCAGCGACGCGTCGTCGGCGTCGACGCCTTCTTCGCCGAGCACGCGCGCCAGGTGCTCGCGCACCGTGTCGGGCGGCATCGGTCGCAGGTTGAACTGCAGACAGCGGCTCAGCACCGTCGGCAGCATCTTGTCGGGGTCGGTCGTCGCGAGGACGAACTTCAGGTGCTCGGGCGGCTCCTCCAGCGTCTTCAGCAACGCGTTGAACGCGTCCTTGCTGAGCTGGTGCGCCTCGTCGATCATGAACACCTTGTAGCGGCCGAGTCCGGGCTTGTACGCGGCGCGCTCGATCAGGTCCTTGATGTCGTCCTTGCCGCCGGTGCTCGCGGCGTCCATCTCGATGTAGTCGAGATAGCGGTCGGCGTCGATCTCGGTGCACGCCTGGCACACGCCGCAGGGCTCGGCGGTGACGTCGCCGCGGCCGTCGGCGCCGGTGCAGTTCAGGCTCTTGGCAAGGATGCGGCTGACCGTCGTCTTGCCGATGCCACGCGTGCCGGTGAACAGGTACGCGTGGTGCAGCCGCCGGCTCGACAGCGCGTTGGTCAGCGCCTGCACGACCGCCTCTTGGCCGACCATCTGCGAAAAACGCCGCGGCCGGTACTTGCGGGCGAGGACGACGGTGCTCACCGATCGATTCTAGGCGCCGGCCCCGCGCCGTCCGGCGGTCGGCGATGCATCCGTCGGACCCGGGCGCGGCGGTCAGTCGCCGGTCGGCGACAAGCGGAACTCGGCGACGCGCGGCATCCCTTCGAGCAGCACCGCGAGCCGGCTCAGGTTGGCCGCGTCGCGCGTGCGCAGCATCATCCGGTACTCCATCTCGCGCGCGTTGCCTTCGAGCCGCCAGCTGAGGTTGGCGATCGTGAAGCCCTGCTCGGCCATCAGCGCTCGGATCTCGGCTTCGACCATCGCCGCGCCGTGGCGGAAGCGCAGCACGTGGTGCGCGTACTGGCTGCTCGGCATGTGGCGTTCGATGACGCGAAACAACGCCAGCGTGCCGAGCGTCAGCGCGGTCGCGATCACCGCCGGGAAATAGAACCCGACACCGAGCATCACGCCGATCGCCGACGTGATCCAGATCGACGCCGCGGTCGTCAGACCGCGCACCGACATGCCTTCCTTGAAGATCACGCCGGCGCCGAGGAAGCCGATGCCGGTCATGATGCCTTGCGCCATCCGCGTCGGGTCGAGGCGCACGCTGTCGGGTCGCGCGCCGGCGTTCCACGTCGACTCGAACACCGTCAGCAGCATCAGCAGGCTGGCCGCCAGGCACACCAGCGTGTGCGTGCGAAATCCCGCGGGGCGGCCCTGGTAGCTGCGCTCGATGCCGATCAGCCCGCCGGCGAGCACCGCGGCGAACAGGTGCGAAACGATCGCGATCTCGGACGGCGTGACCATCGACGGCCAGCGGATGAACTCGAACCAATCCATGACGGCGCACGGCCCGCTCGCGGTCGGGCTTCGATGAGGGGACCGGATAATGCGCCAAGTCGCAACGGCCGAGACCTGCACTCGTCGGCGGCTCGGCCGACGACCGTGCTACCGCGCCGCCTTGCCGCCCCGCTGTTTCGCGGCGATCCCGCCGCCCTTCGCGTCGCGCCGCGATGCGCCACGCCGGCCCTGCCATGACCGACCGCTCCGAGCCGCTGACCTATCTGCAAGCCGGCGTCGACTACGACCGCATCGACCCGCTGAAGGTCGCCGCGCAGCGCGCCGCTGCGGCCACCGCCACGCATCTGACGGCGCACGGCTGCCGCGAAGTCGCGGCGTCGCGCGGCGAATCGGCCTACGTCGTCGACGTCGGGCCGTTCTACGTCGCGAGCATCGTCGAATGCCTCGGCACGAAGACGCTCGTCGCCGACGAGGTGCGCCGCCTCACCGGCGCAGCGACGTTCGACGGCATCGCCCAGGACACGATCGCGATGGCGGTCAACGACCTGGTCACCGTCGGCGCGACGCCGCTCGTCGTCCAGGCGTATTGGGCCGCCGGCGGCAGCGATTGGTTCGCCGACGCCGAACGCGCGGCCGAGCTCGTCGCCGGCTGGCGGCGCGCTTGCGACGCGTGCCAGGTGGCGTGGGGCGGCGGCGAGACCCCGGCGCTGGCCGGCATCGTCGAAGCCGGTCGCATCGACCTCGCCGCGGCGTGCACCGGGCTCGTGCGGCCGCGGGGCCGGCTGACGCTCGGCGACAAGCTCGGCCCCGGCGACGCGATCGTGCTGCTCGCGTCGAGCGGCATCCACGCCAACGGGCTGAGCCTGGCGCGCAAGCTCGCCGAGCGGCTGCCGCACGGCTACCTCGCCGAGGTCGAGCCGGGACTCGGCTACGGCGCCGCGCTGCTCGCGCCGACGACGCTCTACGCGCCGGTGACCGAAGCGCTGTGGTCGGCGGGCGTGCGCGTGCACTACGCCGCCAACATCACCGGCCACGGCTGGCGCAAGCTGCTGCGCCATCCGAAGCCGCTGCGCTATCGGATCGACACGCTGCCGCCGGTGCCGCCGGTGCTGCGCTTCATCCAGCAGCACGCCGCGCTCGACGACGAGGCGGCGTACGGCACGCTGAACATGGGCGCGGGCTTCGCGCTGTTCGTCGATGCCGACGACGCCGAACGCGCGGTGCAGACGGCGCGCGACTGCGGCGTCGACGCCTGGCGCGCCGGCTGCGTCGAAGCCGGCGCGGTGAAAGAGCTCGTCGTCGAGCCGCTCGGCCTGCGCTTCGGCGGCGACGAACTCGCGCTGCGCTGACGCCGAAGGGCGCGAGGCCGCCGGCCTACAATCGCCGGCGACGGGCCTTCCCGCATGGAAGCGCGCCCAACCGGGTCAGGTGGGGAACCAAGCAGCCCCAAGCGTTGCGACCAGTGCCGGGGTCAGGCTCGTCACCCACCCTTCGTTCCGATCGACGTCGCGTCAGGTGCCGCGCCGGAACGCCGCCACCGCTTCGTCGCGCAACGAGCGCAGCAGCGCAAGTTCGCCGTCGCCGAGCGTCAGCGTGTTGGCGCGCGTCTGGTCGGCGTAGATCATCCCGATCGCCGCGCCGTTGATGTGCAGCGGCAGCACGAGGAAGCTGCCGGCGGCGACGCGCCGCTTCCACCACGCCGGCAGATGCGTTGCGACGCTGCGCGCGTCGGCGACGAGCAGGTCGGCCTTCTTCGCGCACAACGCTGCGAACAGGTCGCCGGCGGCGGCGTCGAGCGCGATGCGAAACACGGCGGCGACCTCGTCGGCGCCGTCGCCGAGGCCCAGGCGGCCGACGAGGTGGCCGCTCTTGGGTTCGCGCAAGCACAGCACCACCCAGCGCGTGCGCAGCGCGCGGTGCATCGTCTCGAGGACCAGCGTCAACACTTCGTTGAGCCGCAGCGAGCTGCCGGCCAGCGCGCCGCGCAGGTCGGCGAGCCCGCTGGCGAGCTCGGCCTGCATCGGCGGCGGCGCCGCCGCCTCGGCCGACGCCGGCGAGACCGGCGGTGCCGGCAACGCGGCGGGCGGCGCCGCGCCCGGAACCGCGCCGCTGCGCGGCTCGACGATCGTGCGGTCGGCCGCGGCCGCCTTCGCCCCGGCGGCCGGCGGCGCCGCTTCGAGCAGCCGCCTGGCGGGCGCGTGGCGCGCGACGTGCAGCCCGAGGGCCTGCGCGACCTGACCGATCTTCATTCGGGATTCGAGCGTCGCGGCGACGATCGCGCGCGGCGACACGCCGAGCACCGGCGCGTAGGTTTCGGCGGCGCGTTGCAGCGCGTGCGTCTGCGCGTCGCCGTCGGCGTGCAACAGCGCCGCGGTCATCGCGTTGGCGCCGCGGCCGAGCCAGCGCAGGCGCTCGACGCCCGCCGAAGCCGGCTGCGACGGCGCATCGCCGACGGGAACGCGCAGCGCGCGTTGCAGCGTGTCGGGCAGGCCCCACGCCTTGGCGACGCCAGCGCCGAGATCCTGCAGGCCGATGCCGAGCAGCTTGCGCGCGGCCACGTCGCGCGCGGTGACCGTGTCGTCGGCGCCGACCTGCTGCCGGATCAGCACCGCCTCCTCGGGAAAGTAGTACTCGGTGAGCAGCCGGCCGAGGTTCTGGAACATCGCCGCGAGGAACGCTTCCTCGCTTTCGCGCGCCAGCGGCGACAGCGCGCCGGCCAGCGTGCCGGCGGTCAGCGCACGCAGGAACTCCTCTTTCAGCTGCGCGGCGTGGGTCTTGTCGCCCATGTGCTCGAGCAGCAGCACCGACAGCGCGAGGTTGCGGATGCCGGCGAAGCCGACCAGCGCGACCGCGCGCGACACCGTCGTGATGCCGCCGCCGGCGACCGACGTGAAGTGCGCCATGTTGACCAGGCGCAGCAGCTTGTTCGTCAGCGCGACGTCGCGCAGGATCTCGTCGCTGAGGCTCTTGATGCTCTCGGTGTCGGACGTCGCCAGCCGCTGGATGCGAACGACCGATTCCGACAACGCCGGGAAATCGGTCTTGTGGCGCATGCGCCGCAACAGGAATTCGAGCGCCGCGCTGCTGCCGCCGGCAGCGGGGTCGACATCGGACGTCGGTGCCAGCCACGCCGCGAGTGCCGCGTGCATCGCCCGTGCGCTGTCGTAGCGCGCCGCGCCGTCGCGCGACAGCGCGCGCTGCACGATGCCGC
>CBDUBX010000034.1:0-15923 GCA_965365495.1 uncultured Burkholderiales bacterium | reverse complement strand
TCGTGCCGATCCCGCCGATCCAGCTGTTCGGCGTCGTCGGCGCGATCGGCACGCTCGTAGTCTTCGTCGCCGTCTACGTGCTCGTGCCGCCGTTCCTGCGCCACTGGGACCGCGGCCGTTGGCCGCGCGCGGCGACCGGGCTCGGTCTGCTCGGCAAGCTGTCGAAGCGGCTCGCGGTGTTCAGCCTGCGCCGGCCGCGCGCGATCCTCGGCGGCTTCGTCGTCTTCCTGGTCGTGCTGTCGCCGCTGCTGGCGAAGGTCGAGGTCGAGACCGACCTGCTGACGTTCTTCGCCGACGACCACCCGATCAACACCAGCACGCGGCTCGTCGAATCGGCGCTGTCGGGGGTGACGACGCTCGAGGTGTCGCTGCGCGCCGCGGACCGCGACGCGTTCCAGAGCGTGCAGACGCTGCGCGAGGTCAAGCGGCTGCAGGACTGGCTCGCGCAGCAGCCCGAGATCGACCGCACGTCGTCGATGGTCGACGCGATCGAGGAAATGCACTGGGCGATGAACGGCGAGAAGCCGGCGTTCCGCGCGTTGCCGCCGAACGACCGGCTGCTGCGCCAGTACTTGCTCGTCTACGACGGCGAGGACCTGTACGAACTCGTCGACCGCGACTTCGCCCACGCGCGCATCCTGCTGAACCTGACGGTGCACGGCACGCACGCCACCGGCGTCGTCATCGACCGCATCCGCGAGCGGGTCCGCGCCGCGCCGATCGCCGGCGTCGAGGTCGACATCGGCGGCTACGGCCGGCTGCTGTCCGACCAGGTCGACCTGCTGGTCAGCGGCCAGACCGGCAGCTTCCTCGGCGCGTTCGGCCAGATCTACCTCGTGATGCTGCTGCTGTGGCGCGCGCCGGTGCCGGCGGCGCTGTGCATGGTGCCGAACCTCGCGCCGCTGTTCTTCGCCTTCGTGCTGATGGGGCTGACCGGCATCGCGCTCGATTCGTCGACGGTGATGATCGCCAGCGTCGTGCTCGGCATCACCGTCGACGACACGATCCACCTCTACCACGGCGTGCGCCGCCGGCTGCAGGCCGGCGCGTCGCCGGTGTTCGCGATCGCGCGCAGCTACGAAGCCACCGGCCGCGCGGTGCTGGCCACCGCGACGATCCTGATCGGCCAGTTCCTGCTGTTCACCGCGTCGGACTTCGAGCCGACCGCGAACTTCGGCCTGATGACCGCGGTGGCGCTGGCGTCGGGGCTGGTGTTCGAGTTGCTGCTGCTACCGGCGCTGCTGCTGCTGTGGCACGGCCGCGGCGCCGGGCGGCTGGCGTCGGTGCCGCGCGCGCGCCACGCGGCCGAGCTCGATTCGGGGCCGCTGCACCGGCGCGGCGTGCGCGCCGCGCTCGACACCGCACCGCCCGAGTTCCCGGCAACGCAACTCGCGCCGCTGGCGCAGCAGCACCACGTGCTCGTCTGCCACGGCGCCGACTGCCGCCGCCGCGGTGCGCCGCTGGTGTGGCGCCACCTGCGCCGCGAGCGCGAGCGCCACGCCGACCGCGGCGTCGGCGACGCGCTGCGGCTGACCAAGACCAGCTGCCTCGGCCATTGCCGCTTTGCGCCGGTGGTGCAGGTCTACCCGTCGGGCGTTGTCTACGGGCTGCTCGAAGGCGACGTGCTCGAACGCGTGACGCGCGAACACCTGCGCGACGGCCGGCCGGTCGTCGAGCTCGCGATTCCCGGGACGACGCGGCCCGACTGACCGGCGCGGCGGTATGCGCGAGGTCGCGCCGCCGCTGCGCGGCGGCTACGGCTGCGCGAGCAGCGTCTGCACTTCGGCGTGGTCGCGGAACTTGTCGCCGAGCTTGGCCAGGTCCTGCAGCTCGGCGCGCGCCTCGGCCTTGGCGCCGGATTGCAGGTACAGCCGCGCCAGCGTCATCTTCAGCGTCGGGTCGTCGGGCGCGAGGCGGATCGTCTTGCGCTGCAGCTCAATCGCGCGCGGCAGCTGCTGCTCGGCGCCGAGCGCCAGCGCCAGCGTGTCGAGCACCGGCACGCTGTTCGGCAGCAGCGTGTTCGCGCGCTGCGCCAGCGCCAATGCGCCCGGCTTGCCCTGCTTGACGAGCATCCAGGCGACGTTGTTCAGCGCCAGCGCGTTGTCGGGCTGCAGCCGCAGCACGTCGCGATAGTGCGCTTCGGCGGCGGCCCAGTCGCGTCGCGCCAGCGCCGCATCGCCGAGGTAGAAGCGGAACGCCGCGTCCGACGGGTGGCCCTTGAGCCACTGCGCGGCGAACGCCGCGGCGTCGGTCGTCTGGTCGGTGGCGAGCATCACCGTGTGCAGCCGCGCAGCGGTGTCGGGCGTCGGCCGCTTGGCGAGCGCGGTGCGCATCGCGGCGACCGCGGCGTCGCCGCGACGTCGCTGCATCTCGATTTCGGCTTCGAGCTCGAAGCCGGCGGCGTCGTCGGGACGGCTCTTTTGCAGCTCGCGCGCCAGCGCCAGCGCGTCGTTGTTGCGCCCGTCGGACGTCATCAGCTGCGCCAGCTTGCGCCGCACCGGTAGCAGCCCCGGGTCGGTCTGCAGCGCGGCCAGCAGGTGACGCTCGGCGCCGGCGTAGTCCTTCTGCGCGACGAGCGCATCGGCAATGCCGATCGTCGCCGGCTGCAACGCGTTCGGGATCTTCGACAGCCGCGTGAACGTCGAGACCGCCTGCTGGTGGTCGCCGGCGGCCATTTGCGCCTGCGCCAGCGCGTACAGCAGCTCGCGGCGATCGGGCAGCGCGGTGTTCGCGTCCTGCGCGGCGGCGAGCGCCGATTTGGCGTCGCCGGCGCGCAGAAGTTCCTCGATCAACTGCAGCCGCGAAGTCACGTCGCCCGGCGCGGCGTCCACTGCGCGTTCGAGCCACTTGCGCACGTCGGCGCCGCCGGTGCGGCGTGAGAGGGCGGCCTGCGCGAGCATCGCGCGGTGGTTGTTCGGGGCGGCGGCGATCGCCGTGTCGAGCCGGCGGCGCGCTTCGTCGGGACGGTCTTCGGCGACGTCGAGCGCCGCGGCACTGGCCAGCGCGGGGAAGTAGTGGGGGTCGAGCGCCAGCGCGCGGTCGAAGCTGGCGCGCGCCGCCTTCGCGTCGCCTTGCAGCACCTGGATGCGGCCGCGCAGGTTGGCCGTCAGCGGGTTGTTCGGCTGCTTCTTTTCGAGACCGTCGACCGCCAGCAGCGCCTTGGCCAGGTCGCGACGCTGCAGGTGCGACGCGATCAGCGCCAGGTCGGCGGTCGCGCCGGTGTCGGCGCCGGCGATCGTTTCGAGCTCCGACAACCCGCTCGCCGCCTGCCCCTTGCCGATCTGCGCCAGCGCCAGCGCGGTGCGCGCGCGCGACGAGTTCGGTTGCAGCTGCGCAGCGCGCGCGAACGCGGCTTCGGCGGCCGGTGCGTCGTTGAGCTGCAGCTGCGCCTCGCCGGCGAGCAGCAGCGCGTCGGCGCGCGGCGTTTCGGCGTCGAGCAGCGGCCGCAGCACGGCGAGCGCCTTGTCGGGGTGGCCGGTGCGCAAATGCACCCGTGCCAGCAGCAGCGACGCCAGCGGCGCGCCCGGCGCCACGCGCACCGCCTGCGCCAACAGGTTCTCGGCCTGCGGCAGCGCGCCCAGCTGGTATTGCGCCGCGCCGGCCAGCTGCAGCAGGATCGGATGGTTCGGTGCGATCTGCACCAGCGGCACCGCGAGGTCGCGCGCCGCGGCGTAATCCTTCGAAGCGAAGGCAACTCGCGCGCGCAGCAGGCGCAGCGTCGGCGTGTCGGGCAGCGACTTCTCGAGCTTGGCGACGTAGTCGCGCGCGGCGTCGACCCCGCCGTCGGCGAGCTGCAGCGTGACGATTTCCGCGTGCACGTCGACAAGTTCGGGACGCAGCGCCACCGCGCGCTCGAACGACGCGCGCGCGGCCTGCGGGTCGCGCAACGCACGCAGCTGCAGCTCGCCCTTCAACGCCCAGATGTCGGCCTGCTTCGGGTCGCGCGACGCGGCCTCGTCGAGCCGCGCGATCGCGCCGGTCGCGTCGCCACGGGCGGCGGCCAGCCGCGCCTTCAGCAGCAACGCCGGCAGGTGCCCCGGCTGTGCGGCGAGCGCGGCATCGACCGCGCGATCGGCGAGGTCGGGCTGTTCAAGCCGCGCGTGCGCCATCGCCAGCGCGGTTTTCAGCTGCGCGGTGGCGTCGGGCGTCGCCAGCGCCGTGTCGGCCCAGCGCTCGACGACGCGCCGCGCCTCGCCTTCGGCGACCAGCGCCGACGCCAGCACGGGCGTCAGCACGTTGGCGTCGTAGTCGAGCTCGGCGGCCTTGCGCAACTCGACCGACGCGGCGACCGCGTCGCCGCCGTCGAGCAGCGCCTTGCCGAGCAGGTAGCGCGCTTCGCCGGAGCGCGGGTTGGCCTGCAGCGCCGACTTCAGCTCGATGATCGCTGCCGGGCGTTCGCCGGCGGCGAGGTGGGCTCGCGCCGCGGCGAGGCGCTCTCCGTCGTCGGGCGCGCTGCACGCGGCGAGCAGCAGCGCGGCGACGCACGCCGCGATCGCGGGGCGGTTCATGTCGCCTCCTTCAACAGCGCGGACACTTCGGCCTGCTGCGCGAAACGGGGCCCGAGTGCGGCCAGCGCCTGCAGCTCGGTGCGCGCCGAGACCTTATCACCCGACTGCAGCAGCAGTTTCGCCAGCCGCAGCCGATACGCCGGCAGCGATTTCGACTTCTCGACCGCGCGGCGTTGCCACTCGATCGCCTGCGTCAGCTGGCCGTTGGCGGCCAGCGCGCTGGCCAGCGTGTCCATGAACGCCGCGGTGTTCGGCGCCAGTCGGTTGGCGTGTTCGGCGTCGGCCAGCGCGTCGCGCCGGCCCTGCTGCAGCTTGACCCACGCGAGGTTGTTCAGCGCCGCCGGGTCGTCGGTGCGTAACGCCAGGTACTCCTCGAAGCGCTTCTGCGCGCGCGCGTGGTCCTTCGCGTCCATTGCCGTGACGCCGAGATGGAACACGAACTGCGCATCCTTCGGTTGCTCGCGCAGCCACGTCGCCGCGAGTGTTTCGGCTTCTGCCGTGCGGCCGGCGGTGGTCAACGTCGCGTGCAGCCGCATCGCGATCGGCGTCGCCCGCTCGTGGTCGAGCGCGGTGCGCAGCGCAGCGATACCGGCGGCGAGCTGGCGCTGCTGCAAGTGGACGTCGGCTTCCATCAGGAAGCCGACCGCCTCCTTCGGCCGCTGCTGCTGCACGGTGCGCGCGGTCGCCAGCGCGTCGCCGTAGCGCTTCTCGCGCAACGCGAGTTCGATCGTCGCGGCCTGCGCCTGCAGATGGCGGGGGTCGATCTCGAGCGCGCGCGCCAGGCTGCGGCGCACCGCGTCGACATCGCGGTTCTTCAAGTGCGCCTGCGCCAGCCGCAGCTGCGCCACCGACGACTGCGGCTGCGCGGTCGCGATCTTGCCGAACGCGCTCAGCGCCTGCTGCACGTCGCCGGCGGCGAGTTGCGCGCGGCCCAGCGCGTCGAGCAGCGGCGGGCTCTCGGCGAGCGCCGAAGCGGCGTCCTGCGCCGCGCTGCGCGCGGCGTCGTTCTCGTTCTGGCTGAGCAGGAAGTCGATCAGCAGCAGCCGCGGCGCGAGCTCCGACGGCTGCGCCTTCACCGCGTCCTGCAGCAACGTTCGCACCTTCGCCGGCGGTTCGCCCGAACGCTGGCGCAGCTCGGCGACGGCGAGCAGCGCGCGGTAGTTCTTCGGGTCGCGCGCCAGTTGGTCCTCGAAGCGCTTCAGCGCAGCTTCCGGACGGTTGGCGTCGATGTCGATCGCGGCCAGCGCCGCGGCCGCGGGGAAGTAATCGGCGTCGGCGGCCAGCGCCTGCTCGAAGCTGGCGCGCGCACCGCCGATGTCGTCGCGCCGCGCCAGCAGCCGCCCGCGCAGCAGGTGCGGCAGCGCGGCCTGCGGCTGCTTCTTCTGCAGCCGGTCGATCGCGCGCAGCGCCGCATCGGCGTCGTCGCGGCGCAGCAGCGAGCTGATCAGCGCCAGATCGGCGTAGGTGCCGCTGTCACGGCCGGCCAGCGCGTCGAGCGCCGCCAATCCGTTGTCGACGTCGCCGCGGGCGATGCGGCCGAGCGCCAGCGCGGTCTGGATCTTCGCGTCGTCGGGCTTCAGCTCGGCGGCGCGGCGGAACAACGCCTCCGATTCGGCGAACTGGCCGTTCTGCAGATGCGCCTCGGCCAGCGCGGCGAGCGTTTCGGCATCCGGCCGCCGCTCGGCGACGAGCGGCTGCAGCGTCGCGATCGCGCGGGCCGGCTGGCCATTGCGCGAGTACACCTGCGCCAGCAGCCGTCGTGCGACGACCAGTCGCGGGTCGAACTGCAGCGCCTTGACGAGGTGCGTCTCGGCGACGGTCAGCGAGCCGCCCTGCAGCTCGATTGCGCCTGCCAGTTGCAGCAGCCGGCCGCTGTCGGGCGACGCGCGCAGCAGCAGCTGCGCGATCTCGCGCGCGCGCTTCGCGTCGCCGGCGAGCAGCGCTTCCTGGGCCTCGAAGAAGCGCGTCTCGGGATGGTTCGGCAGCACCTGGCGCAGCGCGTCGACGCGCGCCTTGAACGCCGGCGTGTCGCGACGGGTCAGCGCCAGCGAGATCAGCGCCGAATGCGCCGGCAGGTACTTCGGCTCGAGCTCGAGCACCTTCGCGAACGCCGCTGCGCCGGCGTCGGGGTCGCGCTTGCCGACCCACAGGATCTCGCCTTTCAGCTGCCAGGCCTCGCGGTGGTTCGCATCGTCGGCGAGAACCGCGTCGACGCCGGCCAGCGCGCCGTCCATGTCGCCGCGACCGGCGGTCAGCCGCGCCTGCAGCAGCCGCGCGGCGACGTTCTTCGGGTCGAGCGCCAGCGACTGCTCGACAAAGGCCTGGGCGCGCTCGAAGTCGCCCTGCGCGCCGAACGCCGCGGCGACGAAGGCCTTCAACTGCGACCCCGCCGCGCGGTCGCCCAGCTGCGTGCGGGTGAACTGGTCGGTGACCTTCTTCGCCTGGCGTTGCAGCAGCAGCGCCTGCGCCAGCGCCGGCGCCAGGCGGTTGTCGTCGAAGCGCAGTTCCTGCGCCTTCTCGAGCTCGACCACCGCCCCTGCGGCGTTGCCGCTCTTCAGCAAGGCCTCGCCGAGCAGAAAGCGCGCTTCGCCGTCCTGCGGGCTGCGCTGCAGCGCGGCCTTCAGTTCGACGATCGCCGCCTTCGTGTCGTTCTTCTGCAGATAGGTCTTGGCTGCGGCCACCGATTCGGCGGCCGTCTTTTCGCCGCAGCCGGCGGCGACCAGGGCGACGGCGAGCAGCAGCGCGGGCGCTCGCAAGCGCAGGGCAATGGACGACAAATCGATTCCTTCGGGGAAAAACGACACCGGCGTCAGCGGATCGCCAGCCGGTGCATCAGGTCGTACAGCGTCGGCCGGCTGACGCCGAGCAGCTCGGCGGCCTTGGCGATGTTGTTGGCGGTGCGCGCCAGCGCGAGCACGATCGTGCGGCGCTCGGCCTCCTCGCGGGCGACGCGCAGGTCGAGCGTCGGGTCGGCGGCAACGTCGCCGGCCTCGTCGGCCGTCGCCAAACCCAGGTCGTCGGCGGTGACGCGTGCGCCGTCGGCCATGATCGCCGCGCGCTTGACGACGTTGATCAACTCGCGCACGTTGCCCGGCCAGGCATGCCGCTCGATCGCGCGGATCGCATCGTCGGTGAAGGCCAGCGACCCGCGCCGCTGCTCCTGCGCGAAGCGCCGCAGATAGGCGTTGGCCAGCAGCACCGCGTCGCCGTGGCGCTGGCGCAGCGGCGGGATCGTGACGACGATCTCGGCGAGCCGGTAATACAGGTCTTCGCGAAACCGGCCGGCGTCGATCAGCGCCTTCAGGTCCTGGTGGGTCGCACCGACGACGCGCACGTCGACGGCGATCTCCTGCCGGCCGCCGAGGCGTTCGACCCGCCGCTCCTGCAGGAAGCGCAGCAGCTTGGCCTGCAGCGCCTGCGGCAGGTCGCCGATCTCGTCGAGCATCAGCGTGCCGCCGTGGGCGGTCTCGATCTTGCCGACCGTCGTCTTGCCGGCACCGGTGAACGCGCCCTTCTCGTAGCCGAAGAGTTCGCTTTCGAGCAGGTTTTCGGGGATCGCCGCGCAGTTGATCGCGACGAAGCGGCCGCTGCGCTTGGACGCCTGGTGCAGCCCCTGCGCCAGCACCTCCTTGCCGGTGCCGCTGTCGCCGAGCAGCAGCACCGTCGCGTCGCTGCGCGCGACGCGTTCGACGACGCGCACGATGCGCAGCATCTCGGGGTCGCGCGTCGTCATCCCGGCCATCGCGTCGGTCTGCGCCAGCGCTTGCAGGCGGCGGTTCTCGGCCTGCAGCTCGGCGAGGCGGAACGCGCGGTCGATCGTCAACCCGAGCAGGTCGGGGTCGAACGGCTTGGCCTGGAAGTCGTAGGCGCCGAGCGCCACCGCGCGCAGCGCGTTGGCCTGGTCGTTCTGGCCGGTGAGCACGATCACCTTGACGTGCGGGTCGGCGTCGAGCAGCTGCTCGAGCAGCGCGAAGCCCTCGGACACCGAATCGGGGTCGGGCGGCAGCCCGAGGTCCATCGTGACGACCGCCGGCTGGTGGCGGCGGAACTGCGCCAGCGCCGTCTCGCGGTCGCTCGCGGTCACGGTCTCGAAGCGGTCGAGCGACCACTTGATCTGCTTTTGCAGCGCCAGATCGTCTTCGACGATCAGCAACGGGCTGGTCGGCGCGGTCACGGCTGCAGGCTCGAGGGACGCACGGTCGATGCGGTCCGGCTCACGGCGCCGACGTCGCGGGGGTGGCGCCGGCTTCGCTGCCGGTCGAGAACAGCGGCAGCGACAGCCGCATCACCGTGCCGTGGCCGACGCGGCTGTCGACGGCGATCGTGCCGCCGAGCTCGCGCACGTACTGGAAGCTCTCGTAGGTGCCGATGCCCATGCCGCCGTGCTTGGTCGTGCTGAAGGGTCGAAACAACCTGTTCTCCACGAAGTCCTCGTCCATCCCGCTGCCGGTGTCGCCGATCTCGACCTCGACCTGCCCGCTGCGGCGCCGCGCCGCGATCCACACCCGGCCGTCTTCGGGCGTGGCCTCGAACGCGTTCTGCACCAGGTGGCCGAGCACGCGCTCGAGACGGTCGGCGTGGCCGCGCGTGGCCACGTCCTCGTCGCAGCTCGTTTGCAGCTTCCGCCCCCGATCGCGCGCCTCGGCTTCGAGTTTGGCGACCACGCTGCGCAGCGACACGCCGTGCGCGACGCCCGGCGGCGTGGCGCCCTCGCGCAGCTGCAGCATCAGCCGACGCATCTTCTCCAGCGAGCTGTCGACGGTCAACAGCATGTCTTGCTGGAACTCGGGGTTGGCGTGCAGTCGTTGGGCATTTTTCGTCATCAGCGAGAGCTGGGTGACGATGTTCTTGAGGTCGTGGACGACGAACGCCGACATGCGGTTGAAGGCCTCGAACTTGCGCGCTTCGAGCAGTGCTTCGGTGGCCTGCATCTGCGCGAGGTAGCCCGCGGCCTGCTGCGCGGCGGTCTTCAGCAGGTCGCGCACCTCCCAGTCGACGTCGACCGGGGTGCGGGGCGTCGACAGCAGCGCAAAGCCGAGCAGCTCGTCGCCGACGGCCAGCGGCACGACGAGCCAGACGTCGCTGCGCGCGAGCAGCCACGCCGGCAGCGCGAGGTCGCCGTAGTGGCGCGGCGCGTTGCGGTACTCGTTCAGGTCGACGACCCAGCCCTTGTCGGCGAGAAAGGCACCGAAGCTCGATTGCGCCGGCTCGCGCTCGACGACCGGCGACATGTTCCAGCGCGCGGTCTGGCGGAACTCGGCGCCGTCGGCGGCGCGCGTCCACAGGTCGCCGGCGGGGCATTCGACGAGGTTGGCCAGGCCGCGGACGATCAACGTGCCGACTTCCTGCGGCGCGTGGTTGCTCGCGAGCATCCGCGTGAAGCGCAGCCACTCCTCGCGATAGTCGTAGCGGTAGCTGAAGAAGTTCTTGCCGACGAAGACCTTCAGCCGCGACCGCAGAGATCCCGACAGCACCAGCGCCGCGAGCGCGGCGGTGCCCGCGGCCAGCAACGCCAGCTGCAGCGCGCGGCCCCATTCGCCGCCGAAGTAGCGAACGTAGTAGCCGACGCCGGCCATGAACAGCAGGTACGCGCCGACGAGCACCAGCGTCGCCGAGTGGAAGGCCATCGCGCGCGACACCTGCAACCGGCGGATCCAGTCGGCACGCCCGCGCGAAGCGGCGACGAGCAGCGGCATCGCCGCCACCGCCACCGCGCCGCGCACGCTGGCCGCGTCGGTGTCGAGCTGGCCGAGCAGCAGCGCTTCGGAGTACAGGTACAGGTCGAACGCGAAGGTCAGCCCGAGCGCCAGGCACAGCGGCTTGGCGTTCCAGCGTGTATCGGGCGGCAGGTTGCGGAACAGCTGCTCGACGAGCACCAGCCCGAGCACCGCGAAGGCCAGCGCCGCGGCGGTGGCCGCCGGCGACGCGTCGGCTTCCCAGCGCTGTTGCGCGACGCGCATCGCCCAAGCCGCTGTCGCCGCGAGCGTGAGCACGAGCGTCGTCACCACCAACGCCGACGGCCGCCGCGGCCGAGGCGGCCGGAGCAATGCCAACAGGAACACGCACCACAGTGCGTAGCGCGCGATGTCGAACGCCGCGGCGGCGTAGGCCGGTGCGGTCACCGCGGCGCCGCGGTCGACCGCCGTCGCGGCGCCCCACGCAACGGTGGCCAGCGCGGCGAGCAGGAAGAGGGTCGGCGCGGCGTGGCGCGGCGGCGCGTCGACGTCGGCATCTGCCGCCGCGCGCTGCAAGCGCCAGAAATGCGCGGCGAGCACCGCATACGCGACGGCAGCAGCGGCAGCGCTGACGAAAGTCAGATCGAGAGGGATGTCAGGCACCCGGTCGGCGGCACGACCGTGGATTCTCGCGCGCCGCGCGTCGTGGCCGGGACGTTCCCCGCGGCGCGGCGACGCCGCAACACCATGCGCGTCGCGGCGTCGCCGGGCGGCGCGCCGGCGCCGCGACGGGGTGCGGCCCCGCCGCGCCGGCGGCGCGTCAGCGCGCGCCCTTGCCGGTGAGCACCACGCCGACCGTTTCGAACAGCACGACGAGGTCGAGGAACAGCGAGTGGTTCTTCACGTAGTACAGGTCGTACTGCAGCTTTTCCTGCGCGTCTTCGACGGTCGCGCCGTACTGGTAGCGCACCTGGGCCCAGCCGGTGACGCCGGGCTTGACGCTGTGGCGCACCGCGAAGTACGGGATCTTCTCGGTCAGCTGCTCGACGAAATACGGCCGCTCGGGGCGCGGGCCGACGAGGCTCATCTCGCCGAGCAGCACGTTGATCAGCTGCGGCAGTTCGTCGACGCGCAGGCGGCGAATGACGTTGCCGACCGCGGTCACGCGGTCGTCCTGCAGGCTGGCCCAGCGCGGCTTGCCGTCGCCTTCGGCGTCGGTGCGCATGCTGCGGAACTTCATCACCATGAACGCGCGGCCGTCCTGGCCCGTGCGCTCCTGGCGGTAGAACACCGGGCCGCGGCTGTCGAGCTTGATCGCGAGCGCCGTCAGCGCCATCACCGGCGCGGCCAGCAGCAGCAGGATCACGCTCGCGGTGACGTCGAAGCCGCGCTTGATGAAGCTGCGCAGCGCGCCCTGGTTGAAACCGTCGCCGAAAATCAGCCAGCCCGACTTGACGTAGTCGATGCGGATCTGGCCGAGGCGCTTTTCGAAGTGCGTCGCCAGGTCGTAGACCTTGACGCCGGCGAGCTTGCAGTCGAGCAGCTCGCGCAGCGGCATGCTGCCCGAGCGGCGCTCAGTGAGCGCGACGACGATCTCGTCGACGCTGAGGCGGCGCGCGGCGTCGGTCAGCGACGGCGCCGGCGGCAGGACGAGCGCGCGCGGCACCGCGACCTCGGCCTCGTTCGGGCCGGCCAGATAGCCGACGATGTCGACGTTCGGGTCGGCGTGGGCGAGCGTCTGGCCGACGACCTGCGCGGCCGGGCCGGCACCGAAGATCAGCACCCGGCTGCGGCGGCCGCTGTGCACGCCGGCGCGCATCAGGTAGACGCGGCGCAGCACCACCGCGGCCACGCCGCCCATCGCCGCCCAGCGGATCGCCGGCGAGCTCGCGAGTTCGGCCGGCAGCAGCGCGAACAGCGCATAGGTCAGCGGCAGCGACAGCACGAGCATCAGCGCTGCGCGCGCGAAGATCTGCACCCGCGTCAACGACCCCGGCCGCTGGTAGATGCCCGACGCGGTGCCGAGCACGGCCATCGCCGCCGCGAACGACAGCGCCTGCGTCGTCGCCTGCGACGCGACGACGCTGAAGTCGTCGATCTGTGCCGCCGACGCGGCGAGCACGACGACAACCAGCAGCAAGCCGTCGCCAAGCACTTGCAGCAACGTCTGGCGGTGAACGTAATGGTTGAAGACGCGGATCATTCGGAACCGGCGGGATCGGAGCGGGTTGGGTCGTGAGGGGTCGACGCGCGCGGCACGGCCGTCGAGGCGACGGGGCGGACGCCGGGGGGACGAAATGTAAGAAGCTGCTTCCGGGGGCGGCAACCCCCGGATTGGGTGGCGGGTCGGGCGCTGAGAACCGGACCGTCATCATCCGGGCGAAGGCGCTCGCTGTGACGTCGCAACCTGCCGGTTTGTGGTCAGTTCGTCACGCGCCGGCGCCGCGCGTGCGCGCCGGTTGTTGCGGCGCGTCGCGCGCGGCGATTCGAAGCCGCCGCCGGAGCCGCAACGGCGCGCCAAAGAAAAAGGCCCCGGAGCGATCCGAGGCCTCTTGGCGGCGCGCGACGAGCGCGCCGTCGGGTTCGTCTTACTTCGCGCGGCGGCGGCTCAGGCCGAGACCGACCAGCGCCAGGCCGGCCAGCGCCAGCGACGTCGGCTCCGGCACCGGCAGGAACACGGCGCTCACGTCACCGCGGACGGTCTGCGTGCCGACCGGCGCGAAGCTGTCGAAGTCGCCGTCGACGTTGACGCGCAGGTAGAACGGCGACGGGTCGACGAAGTAGGCTTCGCCGTCCGACGTCAGCGTGAAGTCTTCGAACACGAGGTCGAAGAAGCCGCCGAGGCCGGCGACCAGCGTGCCGCCACCCGACGACAGCGCCATCGCCGAAGCGAGCTCGAGGTCGTCGCCGTTGTTGCCGAGCGTGATCGGGTCCGAGCCGGTGGCGCCGAGCGACTTCGTCGTGTTGCCGTCGACGTCGAGGTACAGCGTGAACTCGGCGTCGTCCGGGTTGAACGACGTGATTGTGCCGGTGACCGGCACCACGGTGCCGCTCGACGTGAAGATCGCGTACAGCTTGTAGCCGTCGTCGAGCTCGGACGCGACCGTGCTCGTTCCGAGGAAGAACAGGCCGAAGTCGGCGTAGGCCGCGGTGTCGAAGCCGCCACCGGCAAAGGTGATGCGCTCGACGTAGCCGCCGTTGATCTTGTCGGCTTCGACGAGGCCGCCGCCGTACGGGGTCTCGTCGACGGTGAACACCTCGGCGGCAGAGGCCAGCGTAGCGACGCCGGCCATCGCCAGCACCGCCACCGCCTTCGATACTTGGTTCAGTACTTTCATCTCGATCTCCTGGTCATGCACGACGCACGCACTTCGGGGTTGCGAGCACCGTGCCGGGTGCCAAATCTCGAAGCGGGACAAGCACTTGTGGACGGTGACACGGGCCGCAGCGGGCGTGCTGTCAAGAAATCCGACAACTCCACAACACCGGCGGCGCACCGGCGTATAACCTCGCTCCGTCGCGACGCGCCGCCGCCTGCCATGAGTCCAGGGAAAACCCGCGAACAAATCGCCGACGCCTACCGGTCCGAGCCGTGGTGGTACGACGTTCGCGGTTTCTTCATTTTGACGTTCGCCTACAACAGCACGCTGCCCGAGCAGCTGCGGTTGTTCGGGTCGAACTTCGGTGCGCGGCACCTCGAGCTCGCCTGCGGCACCGGCACGCTGCTCGAGATGATGCTGAAGTGGCGCCGCCGCCGCCGGCTGCCGCCGACGCAGGTGGTCGGCGTCGACTACGCCGAATCGATGCTCGCCGGCGCGAAGCACCGCTTCCGCGGCGATCCGTCGGTCGAGCTCGTGCACGCCGACGCCGCCGAGATGCCGTTCGCCGACGGCGAGTTCGACACCGCCAATGTCGCCAACGCGATCCATTGCCTGCCTGACGTCGACGGCGGGCTGCGCGGCGTGCACCGCGTGCTGAAGCCCGGCGGGCGGCTCGTCGCCAACGTGCTGCTGTACCCGCGCGGGCCGTGGCCGCTGAAGGGCATCGCCGAGCGGATCAACGACTGGGGCATGCGCAAGGGCATCCTCTACACCCCGTACGAAGAGGCCGACATCCGCGGCCGCGTGCAAGCGGCGGGGTTCGAGATCGAGCGCGACTTCGTCACCGGCAATTGCTACAACGTCGTCGCCCGGCGGCGCGTGGCCGCTCGTTAGCCGCCTGCCGCCGCGATCCGATGCCCGCCGTTGCCGCCGTCGTTGCCGGGCGCTGCGCCGCGGCCGTCTTGCGTTGAGCGCCCCGGCCTTCGACTACGGCGCGGCGTTCTCGCGCAACATCGGCTGGGTCACGCTGGCCGAGCAGGCTCGGCTGCGCACGGCGCGCGTCGCCGTCGCCGGGCTCGGCGGCGTCGGCGGCGCGCACGTGCTGACGCTGGCGCGGCTGGGCATCGGCGCGTTCCACGTCGCCGACTTCGACCGGTTCGAGGTCCACAACTTCAACCGCCAGGCCGGCGCGTTCACGTCGACGGTCGGCCGGCCAAAAGCCGATGTCGCTGCGGCGATGGCGCGCGACATCAACCCCGAGGCCGATGTGCGCGTCTTCGGCGACGGCGTCACGCCCGGCAACGTCGATGCCTTTCTCGACGGCGTCGACGTCTACGTCGACGGCATCGACTTCTTTGCGATCGAAGCGCGGCGCCTCGTGTTCGCCGCGTGCGGCCGCCTAGGCATCCCGGCGGTGACCGCGGCGCCGCTCGGCATGGGGGTGTCGCTGCTCGCGTTCTTGCCCGGCGGCATGAGCTTCGAGGACTACTTCCGCGTCGACGGCCACGACCGCCCCGAGCAGTTCGCGCGCTTTGTCGCCGGGCTGTCGCCGGCGATGCTGCAGCGCGGCTACCTCGTCCAGCCGGACGCGGTCCACTTCGCCGAGCAGCGCGGGCCGTCGACGGTCATGGCCTGCGACCTGTGCGCCGGCGTTACCGCCACCGCGGTGCTGAAGCTGCTGCTCGGCCGCGGCCGGGTGCGCGCTGCGCCGTGGGCGATGCAGTTCGACGCCTATACGCAGCGGCTGTCGTTCACCTGGCGGCCGTGGGGCAACGCGCACCCGCTGCAGCGCCTGCTGCTGCGGCTGATCCGGCCGCGGTTGCAGCTGCGCTGAAGGCGGCTGCCGCCCGGGCAGCGCGCCGCGCACAAGGCGCCGCCAACCGTGTGAATCTGCCGGGTTGTCGCCTCCGTCGCACCCCGGTGCGGCGGGGCCTTTATGCCATCATTTGCCGCTGTGGCCCACCCCGCGGCCGCCCCCGGCGATCGACACGACGCCGGACCGCCCGTCACAGCGCGACATTCGGGCCTGAGCGCCCCCTCGGAGACCGTCTCGATGCGTATCGCCACCCTCTGCGCCTTCGCGCGCCGTTCGCTGACCGCGGCCGGCGTTGCCGCCCTGCTCGGCGCCTGCGCCCACTCCGGTCTGCCGCCGGCCCCGGCGACGCTCGAGCAGTCCGACTACACCTATGTGATCGGCGCCGGCGACACGGTCAACATCATCGTCTGGCGCAACCCCGAGCTGTCGATGTCGGTGCCGGTGCGCCCCGACGGCAAGGTCGCCGCGCCGCTGGTCGACGAGATCGTCGCGCAGGGCAAGACGCCGGTGCAGCTGGCGCGCGAAGTCGAAGGCGTGTTGTCGAAGTACGTCCGCGACCCGGTGGTGACGGTGATGGTCTCCGGCTTCGTCGGCCCGTACAGCG
>CBDUBX010000033.1:0-16040 GCA_965365495.1 uncultured Burkholderiales bacterium | reverse complement strand
GCAGGCGTACTACCGCGCGCTGCGCATCAGCAGCGCCGGCGCGATGCCGGTGTTCGTCCTCGTCGGCGTGCTCGCCGAGCCGATCGTCGCGACGGTGTTCGGCGACAAGTGGCTGCCGAGCGCGCCGGTGATGCAGTGGATGGGCTGGCTCGGCGCGATCCACGTGCTGCAGTTCTACAACGGCACCGTCTACAACGCGATGGGCAAGCCGGGCATCGGCCTGGTGTTCAACCTCTGCAAGCTGATCCTGACGCTCGTCGTGCTGTGGGCGATGCGCGGCCGGCCGCTGGCCGACCTCGTCGCCGCGTACGTCGCGCTGCACGCGGTGGTCGCCGTGCCGAGCTTCTGGCTGGCGGCGCGGCTGATCCGCATCGGCGTCGGCGGCATCGTGCAGGCGGTGTGGCCGTTCGTCGCCGGCTGCGCGACGGCGGCGGTCGTTGCGTGGCTGGCGCTGCACGACGCTCGCGTCGCCGCCGAGCCGGCGTGGCTGCGGCTGGCCGTGGCGGCGGCCGCGGGCGCGGCGAGCTACCTGCTGACCGTGGCGCTGCTGGCGCGCGACGCGCTGCGCACTTTGATGGACCAGATCGGCCGCCGTCTGCCGCGCCGCAGCGTCCCGCCGGCAGGGTGAGCGACCGCATGAAGGCTGTGCTGTCGCCGCTGCGCGCGTGGGTGCGGCGCCGCCGCGCCGCGGCACGCTGGTACGGGCAGCTGCTGTGGTTCTGGCGCGATGCGCGCCATGCGCACCGCTACATGAGCTGGCGTCGTCCCACCGACGACGCGTGGACGCTCAGCGCCGAGCTGCTGTTCCAGTTCCACAAGCTCGAGAAGGGGCTGTGCATGCCGCCGCCGCGGCGGCACTTCGGCAACGACCCGTTGCGCGTGACGGTCGGGCTGATCGACCGCTGGCGGCGGGCGTCGCTGCCGACCGGCGACCCGATCTTCGTCGGCGCGCAGGCCACACTCGCCGCCTACGCCGCGCGGGTCGAGCAGATCCCGCCGCCGCCGGCGTTGCAGACGACGATCGGCACGCTGCTCGACCGCGGCCTTCAGGGCCACCGGCCGACCGCGGCACAGAGCACGCCGATCGCCGCCGCTGGTCGCGACGGTGCCGACCACGCGTCGCTCGAAGCGCTGTTGCGCGCGCGGCGCAGCGTGCGCCACTTCGCCGACGACGCGGTGCCGGTCGACGACCTGCGCGCCGCGGTCGCCGCAGCCCAGCTCGCGCCGAGCGCGTGCAACCGGCAGCCGTGGCGCGTCCACGTCTACCGCGACACCGCGTTGATCGCGCGGCTGCTGCGCTGGCAGAACGGCAACGCCGGTTTCGGCCACCGGCTGCGCACGCTGCTCGTCGTCACCGCCGACAGCACCGGCTTTTTCGACGCGTCCGAGCGTCACCAGGCCTACGTCGACGGCGGCCTGTTCACGATGGCGCTGATCCTCGCGCTGCAGTCCCGCGGCATCGCCAGCTGTTGCCTGAACTGGTGCATCACGTCGTCGGCGCAGGATGACGGCGCGCACCGCGATGGCGGCATCCCCGACCGCGAGCGCATCGTCATGTATGTCGCGGTGGGATACGCGGCGCCCGATGCCCTCGTGCCGCGGTCGCCGCGGCGCAGCGTCGACGCGGTGCTGCAGCTGCACGATGCGCCGCCCGGCGCGGAGTGCGCGCCGTGAGCGTCGTCGCCGCGTTGCGCCGGCGGCGGCGCGAGCTGTCGACCGGCTGGCGGCTATGTCGCACGCGCCGCGCCTGGCAGCGGTCGCGCAGCGCACCGGTTGCCGCGCAATCGGCGCTGCCGGTGCGGCGCCTGCTGCTGCTGCCGAGCGACCCGAACTCGCTCGTCGGCGCGCGCGGCGACGAGGCCATGATGGAATCGGTCGTCACCGCGCTGCGCCGCGCCGCGCCCGACCTGACGGTCGCCGTCGCGGTCGCGTCGGACCGCGCGGCCGACGCGGCCGCCGCGCTCGGCCACGAGCCGATCCGCGTCTGGCACGCGCCGCTGCCGCTCGATGCGCAGCGGCGGGCGGTCGCGGCGTTCGCGCCCGATGCGGTCGTGGTCCTCGGCGCCGACGTGATGGACGGCTACTACAGCGTCGCCCACCCGACGCGCGCGCTGATCCTCGCCGACGTCCTGGCGCGCGCCGGCGCGCGCGTGTCGGTGCTTGGCTACAGCTTCAACGCGCGCCCCGCGCCGGCGATGCGCGCGGTGTTCGACGGACTGAGCCCCCGCGTGCGGCTGCACGTCCGCGACCCGCTGTCGCTCGAACGCTTCCGGTCGTTCTGCAGCGCCGACGCGACGCTGGTCGCCGACGCGGCGTTCCTGCTCGATGCCGACCGCAACGACCCGCGCGCCCGCGCGCTCGCCGACTGGGCCGACTCGCGCCGCGCCGCCGGCGAACGCGTGCTCGCGTTCAACGTCCACCCGATGCTCGTGAAGAGCGCGACCGACGCCGATGTCGACCGGCTGATCGCCGCGGCGGCGACTGCGCTGCAGCGCGTCGCCGACGAGCGGCCGGTGTCGTGGCTGCTGCTGCCGCACGACTACCGCGGCGTCAACGGCGACGACCGGTGTCTGGCGCCGCTGGCCGCGCGGCTGGCCGCGCTCGGGCCGCGCGTGCGCCATCCGGCCGAGCCGCTGTCGGCAGCGGCGCTGAAGGCCGTCGCCGGCGCCTGCGACGGCGTCGTCACCGGCCGCATGCACCTGGCGATCGCCGCCCTCGGCCAGGGCCGTCCGGTCGCCGGGCTGACGTACCAGGACAAGTTCCACGGCCTGTTTTGCCACTTCGATTTGCCGACCGAGTTCCTGATGCCGCCGTCGCTCGTCGTCGACGCCGGCGTGCTGACCGCGCGGCTGCTGGCGTTCGACGCGCAGGCAGCGGCGCTGCAAAGCGTGGTTCGCGACCGGCTGCCGCAGGTCGTCGCGCTGGCGCGCGAGAACCTGCGCGAGCTGCTGCCCGAGGCGGCCGGTTGACGACCGCGCGATGAAGAAAGTGCTGTTCGTCTCCGACGTGCCGTCGCATCCGAGCACCGCGGGCAACCGCGCGCGGATCCGCACCCTCGTCGACGCCGTCGAGCGCCTCGGCCACGAGGCGCACTACGCCGCGCTCGTGCGGCCCGGCGCGCGCCTGGACGACGCGATGGCGCGGCGCTACGGCAGCCGGCTGTACGCGTTCGAGTTTCCGCGCCGACGCAGCCTGCGCTGGGCCGCCGAACACGCGCGGCGGCGTCTCGGCCGCTGGCTGCGGCGCGACACCGGCTGGCGCTGGTCGATCGACGCGTGGTACGAGCCGCGGCTCGACGCGCCGCTGCGCGAGCTGCACCGGCGCGAGCGCTTCGACGTGGTTTTCATCGAGTACGCCTACCTGTCGCGCGCGGCGCTCGTGTTCGCCAAGGCGGTGCGCACGGTCATCGATACCCACGACCGCTTCACCGACCGCCACCGGCCGACGGTGGCGGCCGGCGGGGCCTACGAGTGGTTCTCGCTGTCGAGCGCCGACGAGCGTCGGGCACTGGCGCGCGCCGACGTGGTGGTCGCGATCCAGGAGCGCGAGGCCGCCGCGTTCGCGGCGCTGCTCGACGGCACCGATACCGTCGTCGAGACCGTCGGCCACGTCTTCGACCCGGCCGAGACCGTCGCCCGACGGCGCGAACCGCGCGCGCTGATCGTCGGCTCGGACAACGCGATCAACGCCGACGGCGCGCGCCACTTCGCCGAACGGGTGCTGCCGCTCGTCCGTGAGCGGCTGCCGGCGTTCGAGCTGCTGGTCGCCGGCGATGTCGGCCGTGCCGTCGCCGACGGCCCCGGCGTGCGCAAGCTCGGGCGCGTGGCGACGATCGCCGACGCCTACGCGCAGGCGGCGGTGGCGCTGAACCCGGTGCGCTCGGGCACCGGCTTGTGCATCAAGTCGCTCGAGACGATGGCCTACGGGCTGCCGCTGGTGACGACGCGCAGCGGCGCGCGCGGGCTCGAACGCTGGGCCGGCGACGCGTTCGCGATGGTCGACGACGACGACCCGCCGGCATGGGCCGAAACGATCTGCCACCTGCTGCGCGACGACGCCGTCGCCGACGCGCTCGGTCGCCGCGCGCGCGCCGCGGCGATCGACTTCAATGCCGCGCAGATGGCGGCGCTGCGCCGCGTCGTCGAAGGCGCGGATGTCGGCTGCCGGGCGCGGGTCCTGGAGCTGCCGAGCGCGGCGGTACGAGGGGAAGCCTGAAATGAGATTCGTCTGGCACGTGCGCAAGGCGCCGACGCCGATGCTCGGTATCGACATGCTCGTCGCCGCGTACTGCGTCGTGACGCTCGGCATCACGATGCTCACCGGCACCGCGCGCTTCCTGACCTACGCGATCCCGTTGTTCGCGGCGATCGCGATGCTCGCCGTCGGCCGCGTCACTTGGTCGCCGAACGCGCCGCCGTACCTGGTGCTGATCGTGGTGGCGATCGTCATGGCGCCGCTCGGCAGCCTCGTCGGCTTGCAGGACGTCTACCTGATGCTGATCGGCCTGGCGCCGTTCGCTTTCGGCGTGCAGTACCGGCTGCGCTGGCAGCACGTGTTCTGGGCCGCGGCGGTTGCGACGGTGATGTCGTTCGCGCGCAAGGGGATGAGCGGCAGCGTCGAGTTCGACCCGATGACGTCGCAGTCGAGCTTCGAGGCGACGACGAGCTTCGTCTTCGGCGTGCTCGCGGTGTGGGCGTCGGCCGAGCGCCGCTGGCGCGCCGCGCTGGTCGCGCTGGTGCTGTGCGTGCTGACGCTCAAGCGCATCGTCGCGCTCGGCGCGATCGTCGCGTTCGTCGTGATGCTGCTGCCTCGCGGCTGGATGGACCGATTGCTGCGCCCGCTGCCGATGCTGCTGCTGAACGCGCTGTACCTGTATCTCGTGGTGCAGTACACGCAGGGCGAGTTCGATCGGCTGATTTCCGACTGGACAGGCCAGAGCCCGAACCAGTTCGGCATGGGGCGGCAGAACCTGTACCAGTACCCGGTGCAGACGTTGCTGAGCGACCTCTGGCGGATTGTCTGGATCGGCCACGGCCCCGGCAGCGTCTACGAGCTGATGAAGGGCGGCTGGGGCTTCCTGTCGAAGGAGAACCTGCACAACGACTCGCTGAAGATCTTCATCGAGTACGGCGGCCTCGCGTGGGCGGCGTTCTTCGCGGTGATGTTCCGCCCGTCGCTGCGCTTCGAGCAGCGGGTGCTGATGCTCCTCGTCAACGTGATGCTGCTGACCGACAACGCACTGATCTACCCGTACGTGATCTTCGCGATCGGCGTCGCGTGCCAGAACCTCGCGGCGCCGGCCGCGGCAGCGGTCGGCAACCCCGTTGTCGACGCGCGGTCGCGCCGCGGCTGGCGACGATCACCGCCGCGTTCCGCATGGCGATGACGCCGGCCGCGCCGGCCGCTGCCGCGTGCAGCTTCCTGTCGCTGAAAACGCAGTTCGGCAACGTCGGCGACGCGCTGATCAACCGCGAACTGATCGGCCTGCTGCACGCGCACGGCGCCGTCTGCGTCGACACGTCGGGAACGCCGCGGTGGTACGTCGACGGGCTGGCACTCGCGCCGGGCACGCGGCGCGTCGACGGTCACGTTCGGCTGCTCGCGGCGCTGCTGCGCGCGCGGCTCGAGCGGCGCCGCGCGTTCTTCTTCTTCGTCCCCGGCGGGTTCAGCGGCGAGCTGACGCGCCGCCAGTTCGTCCGCCGCACGCTGCTGCTGGCGCCGCTCGCGCTGCTGCGCGCGATCGGCGTTCGCATCTGCCACGTCGGCGTGTCGTACGAGGCGATCGGCGCGCGCCACGCCGCGTACCTGCGGCTGAAGCAGCGGCTGATGCACGCGTTCTTCGTGCGCGACTCGCGGTCGGCGGCGTTGTTGCAGCGGCTGGGCGTGCACCCGAGCGGCGTGCTCCCCGACCTGGCGTTCAACCTCGTCGCCGCCGCGGCAGGCGGCTCGCGCGGGGCGTCGCCGCGCCGCGTCGAGTTCAGCTTCCGCACCGACCAGCACGCGGCGCAGTTCGACCGCATCGACGCTGCGGTGCGGGCCGTGCTCGACCGCCTGCCGGCCGATGTCGACCGCGGCGTGACGGTCCAGGTGACGCACGACGCCCTCGGCATGCGGCGGCTGGCCGAGCGCATCGGCGCCGAGCGCGGCACCGAGTTCGCAGTCTTCACCGAAACGCGTAGCGTCGAGCTGTTGCTGGCGCACTATCGCGCCGCCGACCTCGTCGTGTCGAACCGGCTGCACGTGCTGCTGCTGGCCGCGGCCGCCGGTTGCCGCATCGTCGCTTGCGTCGACCCGCACAACGCCAAGATCGTCGGCTTGTTCGAATCGCTTGGTCGCACCGACGTGCTGCTCGACCTCGCCGCGTCCGATGCGGCGGCGGTCGATCGCGCGCTCGCCGCGCCGCCGCTGGACACGCGAGGCGAACGCGACGCGCTGCAACGCGGCATCGCGCGGCTGTTCGCGGGTGACGGCGTGCGCGTCGGCGTGGCCGCCGCATGACGGCGTCCCGCGCCGCCGGCGATGCGGCGCGGCCGCTGCGCGTCCTCGAAGCCGTGCACGCGCCCGACGGCACGACGCGCTACGTCGACCAGGTCGTGTCCAAGGCGCCGCCGTGGGTGACGTTCAGCTACCTCGGTGCGCGCCGGCTCGTCGAACTGCGCTACGACGTGCTGCACGTGCACTGGCCCGACGCTCTGCTGCGCGGCCGCTGCCATCGCCTGCGCTGCATCGGCTTGGTCGGGCTGTTGGCGGTTCTGCGTCGGCGCGGCGTCGCGATCGTGCGCACGCTGCACAACCTGGACCCGCACGAAGGCGGCTCGCGGTTCGAAGCGTGGGCGACGCGCCGGCTCGACCGGGCGACGACCTATTTCGTGACGATCAACCCGGTGACGCCGGTGCCTCTCGGGCGCGGCGTCTACATCCCGCACGGCCACTACCGCGATCGCTTCGCCGACCTGCCGCGCCGCACGCCGGTCGCCGGCCGCTTGATGTACGCCGGGCTGATCCGGCCGTACAAGGGCGTAGACCGGCTGCTCGACGCGTTTCGCGCCGTCGACGACGCGTCGCTGACGCTGCGCCTCGTCGGCCGGCCGACGCGCGAACTGCGCGCGGCGATCGAGCAGGCGCAGGCCGCCGACGCGCGGATCTCGTCGCGGCTCGCGTTCGTCGCCGACGCCGAGCTCGTCGCCGAGATGACCGCCGCCGAACTCGTCTGCCTGCCGTACCGCGAGCTGCACAACTCGGGGGTGCTGCTCGTCGCGCTGTCGCTCGACCGCCCGGTGCTGGTGCCGCGGACACCGACGACCGAAGCGCTGGCCGACGAAGTCGGCCCGGGGTGGATCCACTGCTTCGACGGCGCGCTCGACGCCGACGCGCTGCAAGGCGCGCTGACCCGCGTGCGCCGCGAGACCCGGGCGGCACGGCCGACGCTCGACGGCCGCGACTGGACCGTCGTCGGCCGCGCCTACGCCGAAGCGTTCGTCGCCGCGGCGCACATCGCGCAGCGCGAAGCCGGCGCGGCGAACGCCGCGGCGCGGCGCGGCGGCGCGGGTTGACCGCCGCTCGGCGGCGATCAGCCGCTGCGCGCCGTCTTTTGAAGCACGAACGTCAGGTTGTTGTGACGCCACGGGAGCCGGCCGGCGGTCAGCGCGCTGACGCTACGCGCGAACGCCGCGATTAGCGGGCTCACGCGGCGGCCGGGCATCAGGTATTCGCCCTGGCCGTACTCGGCCTGCAGCTGCAGCCCGCGCGCGGCGGCGAAGTCGCGGATGCCGCGCCGCGAGCAGACGCGGTCGTAGTAGGTCGGATAGGGGCCGAAGCCGGGCTTGCCGGCGTTCGGGCTGCCGAGCACGCGCTTCTTGTAGAACACGTGGAACGCGTGCGGCGTGATCCGCGTGACGAGGCCGTAGACCGAATCGCGGTCGGGGATCTTCAGCAGCAGCAGGCCGCCCGGCCGCAGCCACGTGACGAAGCGGTCGAGCACCGTTTCGGCGCCGTCGATGTGCTCGAGGACGAACGAGTTGTAGATGACGTCGAACGATGCGGCGGGCAGCTCGACGGTGCGCAGGTCGCCGACGACGATCTCGTCGAGGTCGTCGTGCAGCGACTTGCGCAGCGTCAGCGCGTCGCGGTCGAGGTCGATGCCGACGATGTGCCGCTGCACGCCGTCGATGCGCAGCGGCCACTGCCGGCCGCAACCGGCCTCGAGGATGCGCAGCGTGCGGCCGTCGGCGGCGAGGCGCCGGATCGCGTCCTCGAGCACCCGGCGCTCGGCCGCGCGGTCGGGCGACAGCGCGACCGGCTGCATCGCGTGCGCCGTTCGAGCCGGCGAACGTTCGCCTTCTGCCTCGCGGAGATCCACTCGGGCACCTTCGTGGGTGATGACGGCCATTATGTCGGCCGTCGCATCGCGCCTGCATGCAACGACCGCGCCACCGCCGTCGCGGGCGGCGCCGGACCGTAGAGTCGGGTGCGGCGCCGTCGGGCGCGCGCTGCTGCGGCGACCGCAGGCGCGAATCCTGCGATGCCGTCTGGCCCCACCGTGAAGCCGTCTTCCGATCCGCCCCGCTCCGTGTCGCGCCGCGTCGCCGTGCCGGCGCTGTTCGCGCTGTACGTCGCGATCGCGCTCGGCGTGGCCTTCGTCGTCGACGACCCGACGGCGGCGATCGCCGAAAACGCGTCGGCTGAGCGCGTCGACGCCGCTGCCGACGAGCTCGCGTTCGAGCGCTATTGCGCCGCCTGCCACACGACGACCGCCGACCGCGTCGGGCCGCGGCTGGCCGGCGTCGTCGGCCGGCCGGCGGCGTCGGTCGCCGGCTACGACTACAGCCCGGCGCTGCGCGCGCGCCGCCTCACGTGGGACCGCGCGACGCTGATCCGGTTCCTGAAGGACCCCGCCGGCTACGTGCCCGGCACGGCGATGGCGCTCGGGCCGATCGACGAGCCGACGATCGAGCGCATCGTGTCGTTTCTGGAGGACCAGCCGTGAACGACGACCCGCTGCATGCTCGCGATGGGCTGCGCCGCCGCGGTTTCAACGCGCTGCTGACCGCGTCGGTGTTCCCTTGGCCGAACGCGGCCGGCGCGGCCGACCGCCCGTCGTGCCTCGAAGCGGCGGTGGCCGCGCTCGGCAACGGCGTCGACGGCCTGCGGCCGCTCGCGGCGACGATCATCGGCGCGGTCGCGCCGCGCGCGTGGCCGGCGATCGTCGCCGGCGCCGAAGCGCGTGCGCGGCTGTGCATCGGCGACGCCGTCGCGTCGGCGCGGGCGTCGCTGCCGGCGCTGACCGACGACGACTTCGACGCCGGGCGCGTCGTCGACGTCGACGGCGTGTGCTTCTCGCACACCGAGCTCGCAGTGCTGTTCGTCGTCCACCGCGGCAGCTGAGGAAGACCTTCGCGATGGCGTTCATCGACGCACGCCGCCAGCCGGTACCGACCGACGCCGACGTCTGCATCGTCGGGCTCGGTGCGGCCGGCACCGCGCTGGCGACGCGCCTGGCGGCACGGGGCGTCGACGTGTTCGTCGTCGAATCGGGCGCCCACGCGGTCGAAGGCGCGACCCAGAGCCTGTACGCGATGGCGCAGACCGGCGTGCGCTACTACGACATGACGTCGTGCCGGCTGCGTTTCGTCGGCGGCACGACGAACCATTGGGGCGGCTACTGCCGCGAGAACGACCCGATCGACTACCGCGGTCGGCGCGAACTCGGGGTGCCGGCGTGGCCGTTCGATGAGGCCCACATCCGGCCGTACGTCGTCGAGGCCGCCGGCTGGCTCGGCCTGACCGAAGCAGGCTTCGACCCGGCGCACCAGGTCGCGCAACGCGGGCTGCCGGCCGACACGCTGATCGAGCGGCGCAGCCCGCTGCTGTCGACCAAGGTGTTCCAGATCGCGCAGAACCGGCGCCTGCGCGCGACCCACATCCCGCCGCTCGCCGGGCACGACCGCGTTCGCGTCGTCACCCACGCCAACGTCGTCCACCTGCAGCTCGCCGGCGACGGCACGCGGCGGCGTCTGTCGCACGTCGTCGTGCGCACGCTCGACGGCGGCGAGTTCCGCGTGCGCTCGCGGCGCTTCGTCCTGGCCGCGCACGCGGTCGAGAACGCGCGGCTGCTGCTGGCGTCCGACGACGTCGACCGCGCCGGCATCGGCAACGCGCACGGCCACGTCGGGCGCTACTTCATGGAGCACCCGCATCTGTTTTCGGGGCTGATGGTGCCGACGCGGTCGTTCCCGAACTTCTACAGCGCCGACGTCATGAAGCGGCTGCACCTGAACGCCAACCTCGGCCTGACCGAAGCGGCGCTGCGCGAGCACGGCATCCTGCAGTACTACTGCCGATTCAACCCGGTGTACCACCTGCACCGCACCGCCGACGCGCTGCGCGGGCTGAAGCGGGGCTTCTGGCGGCCGGCCGACCTCGACGCGATCCGCCACCTCGGCACGCTCGTGTCGAACGTGCCGGACAGCCTGCGATACGCGCGGTCGCGCGTCGCGCCGGATTCGGCCGCGCCGATCTTCTACCGCCTCGAGCACCGCATCGAGCAAAGCCCGAACCCCGATTCGCGGATCACGCTCGCCGACGATCGCGACTCGGTCGGCGTGCGCCGCGCGGTGCTGCACTGGGCGCTGTCGGACCTCGACCTCGCGACCTTCCGTCGCGGGCAGCAGATCGTCGTCGGCGAGTTGACGCGGCTCGGCATGGGCCGCTTCGACGCCCCCGAGATCACGCGCGAGCGCATCGAAGCCGACGCCGCCGGCCACTACCACCACATCGGCACGACGCGGATGGCGACGAACCCGCGCGACGGTGTCGTCGACGCCGACGGCAAGGTTCACGGCGTCGACAACCTCTACGTCGCCGGCAGCGGCGTGTTCCCGACCGCGGGCTATTCGGGGCCGACGATGATGATCATCGCGTTGGCGATCCGGCTGGCCGAGCATCTGGCAGCGGCGTAGCGGCGCGGTCGATGGTTGCGATGCTCGCCTGGCTGCTCGAGCCGCTCGTGGCGTTCGCGCTGCCGTGGTGGCGGCCGTGGCGCCGCGGGCAGCGCGCGCACGCCGGCGCGCTGTTCGGCGCTTGGGCGCTGGCGTGGGCAGTCGCGTTCGGCTGGTGGTTCGGCCCCGGCGCGATCGCGATCGCGAGCGTCGGGATCGCCGGCTTGTTCGTGGCGCGGCGATGACGCCACCGACCGGACGGCCGCCGCGTGCCGACCGCGCCGCCGCGCCGGTCGTCGCCGAAGTCTTCGGCGCCGCCGCGTGGCAAGACCGCCTGCGCCGCAAGCGGCGCCTCGCCGCGATCGTCGTCGGCGCGGTCGTCGGCGGCGCGCACGTCGCCGCGTCGGCGGCACCGCTGGTCGACTGGCCAGCCGCGTCCCCCGGCGGGGGCCATCCGTTCACGCTGAACCGCTACGGTGAGGTGCGCAGCGCGCGCTGGCCGCCGCCGGTGCGCGCAGCCGACGATCCCGCGCCGGCGGTGGTCGTCGAACTCGACAGCGGCAGCGACCAGCCGCCGGCGGCGCACGTCGTCGTCGCGGCGCCGTTCAAGCCGGGGACGCGCTATCGCGTCGCGCTCGACGCCGCCGCCGACGCGCCGGTGCGGCTGCGCTGGATGCTGCGCCGCACCGGCGAGCCGTACGAACCGCTGATGCAGCGCACCGCCGACGTCGGCCCCGGCGGCGCACGGCTCGAGTTCACCGTGGCGACGTATTTCGAGGCCGACCCCGTCGACCTGCGGCTCGTCGTCCTCGGCCCGCGCGCCCGCGTCACGCTGCGCCGACTCGTCGTCGACGAATTCGGCCCGGTGCCGCTCGGCACGCGGCCGACCGGCGCGTTCCCGCCGACGCTGTTCGGCTGGCACCTGAACAAGGTGCACGACCACGCGACCTGGCCCGACGCCGGCGGCGGTCTGGTGCGCTTCTGGGACACGCGGACGAACTGGCGCGACCTCGCGCCCGACCCGGCGGCGCTGCGCGCGCAGGACAACGACGCGTGGCGGCGGCTCGACCGGCTCGTCGACTTCGCGCGGTCGAACCGACCCGACGTCGAGCTGCTGCTGACGCTGGGCCAGCCGCCGCGCTGGGCGTCGGCCAGCCCCGACGCGTCGTGCCCGTACGGCACCGGCACCTGCGGCGCGCCGGCGACGCTCGAGCTGTGGCGCGAGTACGTCGGCGCGCTGGCACGGCGCTACAAAGGGCGCATCGGCCACTGGGAGGTCTGGAACGAGCCGAGTTACCGCCGCTTCTTCGTGCCGAAGCAGTCGCTCGTCGACCTGGCGCGCGTCGCGCGCGACGAGCTGCGCGCGGTCGACGCCAGCCACCGCGTCGTGTCGCCGGGGTTCACGCGCTGGGGCTTCGGGTGGCTCGCGAACTTCCTCGAGGCCGGCGGCGGCGACCACGTCGACGCGATCGGCTTCCATTGGTACTACGAAGGCCGGCCCGAAGCGCTCGCGCCGCGGATCGCCAACGTGCGCGAGCTGATGGCGATGCACGGCCTCGCCGACAAACTGCTGTGGAACACCGAAGGCGCGCCGCGCTGCGTCGTCGGCAAGGTCGGCGGTGGCGGCACAGCGTGCAGCCTGCCCGAGCAGCGCGGCAGCGACGCCGACGCGCTCGTCGTGCGCGCGCTGCTGACGATGTGGCTCAACGGCGTCGACGCCTACGCGCACTACACCGCCGAAGGCGCCGCCGGCCGCACCGTCGGGCTGATCGACGCCACGACCGGTGCGCTGACGCGCAGCGGCCGGGCGCTGCAGCGCTTCCGGCGCTGGATCGAAGGCGCGACCTTCGAGTCGCTGTCGACGTGGGGCGACGGCGCTGAGGCTGTCCATGCGGTGCGCGTGCGCACGCCGCGCGGACCCGGCGTCGTCGTCTGGCGCGAAGTCGGCGGCGACGCACCGTTCGTCGTCCCCGCCGACTGGGACGTCGACCGCGTCGAGCCGCTGTGGGGGCGGGCGCGTCCGCTGCCGGCCGACCGGGTAATCGGCGTCGGCTCGGCGCCGCTGTTTCTCGCGCGCTGACGGTTGCGTGCGCCCTCGCGTTGCCGCGCTCAAGCGTCGAGTTGCTCGCGCAGGAAGTGCAAGTGGCCGAGCGCGCGTTCGCCGAGCGCTTCGGCTTCGATCGCGTCGACGAGCGTGCGCGGCGCTCGGCCATCGATGCAGCGCCCGACCGCCGCGGCCAGCGCCGCCGGCGCGTCGCACACCGCGTCGGCGAGGCCGAGCTCGCGGTGCAGCGCGGTCGTCTTGGCCTTGCCCTGGTACGACACGAACGGCACGCCGAGCGTCGCCGCGACGAGGCCGACGTGGAGCTTGTCGGAGACGATCGCCGCGAGGCCTTCGACCGCGTCGAGAAACGGCGCGAGCGTGCGGTAGGCCACCGCATCGGCGCGGCCGTGGCCCCATTCGTACGGCGTCGCGAACACATCGCTGTGCGTCGTCACCGGCGTGACGTCGACCGCGGCGCCGAAGCGCGCGGCGAGCGCCGCAACGGCGGCTTCGGCGCGCTTGGCGTGCAGGTTGACGCCGATCCGTGGCCGGCTGGCGGCTGCGCCACGGACCTTGGGCGGCGGCGCCCGTTCGAGCAGCGCCGGTGTCGCGAACAGCACGTCGGGGTGCCACTCGTAGCCCTTGCCCCAGCGGCGGCGGACGAGTTCGACGTCGCCGCGCAGCCGCACCGTGCCGCGTGGCGCCCACGGGCCGCGGAAGAAGCGGTCGCGGTGACCGTAGATGCCGGCGTCGTCGCTGCCGCCGCCGCCGATCGACACCGGCAGCACGCGCGGCGAGCGCTGGCGGCAGTAACGGACGAGGTCGGCAAACTCGCGCTCGACGGCGCGGCTCGCCGGGCGCAGCGCGTAGGTCAACCAGCTGTCGACGGCGAGCATCGCGCCGCCGCCGATCACGACCGGGCCGTCGCTCGGCCAGTCGTCGAGCCGCGCGACGACGTCCGCAACGCCCGCGCCGACGACCGCGGCGTTCGTCGACACGATCGTCGGCGCGCCGCCCCACTGCGCGATCGCACGCGCGAACGCCTCGGCCATCAGGTCGTCGCCGAAGTTGCCGTAGTGGTACGACCCCCAGACCGCGACCGGCCGGCCGGCGCGCATCGTCGTCAGACCTCGTCGACGACGCGCGACGGGTCGACGCGCCGCGCGTAGCGGCGCAGCCTCGCACCGAGGCGCTTGGAGATCAGGTGGTCGAACCACCAGCGGTCGGCGGCGCGCCACTCGATCGTCTGCGGCGGGTGCGACAGCGGCTGCGGCAGCGCCTGCCGCGGCACGACGTGGTAGACCGACGCGCGGCTCGTGTGCGTGCTCGCGCCGCCGAAGCCGATGTTGCGCACGAGATTGCGGCTCGGGCACGCGCACAGTCCGCGCTGCAGCAGGCATGCGAGCAGCCAGCGCGACCCCCACGCGCTGTCGTTCGGGTCGGCCTTCTGGCGGCGCCAGATCGCTTCGTAAAAGCGTTGCTCGGCGCGCGACGCGAACAGCGAGTCGACGCGGTCGCGAACCGCGGGGTCGTCGAGCGCGGCCATCGCGTCGTCGTAGTGGCGCCACGCGCGGCGCCACGTGCCCCAACCCCAGATGTGGATGTAGCGCGAGTAGTAGTACGAGTGCGGGTAGTCGCGCAGCATCGCCGGCGGCAGGAACTGGTTGCCGCTGACCATCATCACGCGCTCGTCGTCGGCATGACGCGCGAGCAGCTGCTGCATGTACGGGAAGAAGTCCGGCGACGGCAGGCAGTCGTCCTCGAGGAAGACGACGCTGTCGTGCCCTTCGGCGAAGACCCAGTCGATCGCCGCGGGAATTGCGCGGCGGCAGCCGAGGTTGGCGGCGGCGACGCGCACGATGACCCGCGAATCGCCGGCGGCCCAGTCGCGCACCCAGCGCTGCAGCGCGGCGCAGTCGCGCTCTTCGGCGTCGCGGCCGGCGCGCGCGTGATCGAGGAAGACGTACACGCGGCCGGCGTGGTGTGCGCGCACCTCGGCGAGCACTGCCTGCAACTCGACCAACCGCTTGAAGCCGACGACCAAGACCGGAGACGCGGGGTCGGGCGCGGCGGCGTGCGGCATCGAGTCGGGGACGGCGGAATCGGCGGGCGTCGCGCGGCGCGGGCGCTGGCGACTCTAGCACCCGCCCCGCATGCAACGGCCGTGCCGCTGCCGCTGGAGCGGTGCCCTTCGCTGCCGGTGTCGCGGTCGCCGCGGCCCGCGCAGACGGCAACCGCCGCTTACGGCCGCAGCAGCACCGGCACGCTGCCGAGCGCCACCTGGCGATGCGCCGGCAGCACGGCCGTGGTGCCGTCGACGGTGCGCACCCGGGTCACGCTCCACGCCGCCGGCACGGTGGCGACAACGCCTGGGCGCGTCGACCACAGCACGTAGCGGTCGCCGCCGCCGTCGCGCTTGAGCCGCACCATGTGCACGCCGTCCGCCGTCGCGTAGGCATCGACGACGCGTGCGCCGGCGAGCCAGCCGCGCGCCTCGTCGAGCGCCGCGCCGGCGACGGTCGGCGTGACAAAGTCTTCGCCGACGAGTTGCGACGTGCGGTCGGCCGCGTCCCACGCGTTGTACGCGAAGCCCTGCAGCCCCTTGACGGCCATCAGGAACATCGCCCGCGCGTTCAGCCCGCGCAGCTGGTCGGGGGTTGCGTCGACGCGCGAGCAGTCGCTGGTCGACGTGTCGCACTTCAGCGCACCCTCGGTGTTCCAGATCGGCTTGTGGCCGACGCCGTACGACGCGAGCAGGTTGCGCAGGTTGTCGATGCGCGGGCCGAGCGTCTCGGGGTCGGTCCAGTAGTACCAGTGGAACGCGACGATGTCGACGTGCGCGCCGCCGCCGGCGGCGAGGAACGACGCCAGCGCCGGCATCCCCTGGCTCTTGGTCATGCCGGGACTGACGAGCTTGTTCTCGGGGTCGGCAGCGAGCAGTTCCTCGCGCGCGATGCGCGCCATTTCGGCGAGCTTGGCCATGCCGCCAGTCCAGTGCGGCGCGTAGTCGGGCTCGTTCCACAGCTCCCAGTAGCGGATGCGGCCGGCGTAGCGGCGGG
>CBDUBX010000032.1:0-16213 GCA_965365495.1 uncultured Burkholderiales bacterium | reverse complement strand
GTGCCGATGTCCATGCCGCGGTAGACCTGCGCCGAATCGACGCTGACGATCTCGACCGGCCACTCGGCAGCGAGCGCGAAGGCAACGTCGGACTTGCCGGCCGCGGTCGGCCCGGCCAGACACACGCCGAGCCGCGCGGTCATCCGGCGCGGCGCTGCACCAGCGTCCACGCGACGATCGCGGTCGCCGCCGACCAGAAGCCGAGCCCCCACGCCAGCGGCCGCAGCGTGCCGTCGAGCGCGACGCCGAGCCAGCGGCCGATGCCGAACGCCACCAGCGCCAGGATCAGCCCGGCCAGCGCCGACGCCGCGCCGGCGTGGTGCGGAAACGGCCCGACGACCCCTGCCTGGCCGCACGGCTGGTGCATGCCATGGCCGACCATGAACACGCAGTGCGCGGCGAGCACGATCCACCACGTGTGCACGCCGGCGACGGTGAACGACACGATCAGCACGCCGGCGGCGAACGTGAAACCCGCGCCGCGCGCCACCGCACCGGCCATCCCGTAGGCGCGGATCCAGCGCCGGCAGACGAGCGTCGCCAGCAGGTAGCACGTCGAGCCGACCGCCATCGCCGCGCCGTACGCGGTCGGCGACAACCCGAGCACGTCCATGTAGACGAACGACGACGCCGCGAGCACCGTGAACAAGCCGCCGTAGGTGCAGGCGACGAGCAGCGCCCAAGCGACGAACACCGGGTGCCGGGCGATGTCGCGCCAGGCGCGCAGCAGCGGTCCGACGCGGATCGCGTGCGGGTTGCGTTGGCGGATCGTCTCGGGCAGCTTCCACGCGATGAACACCAGCGCCACGACGCCGACCGCGGCGACGACGCCGAGTGCGCCGCGCCAGCCGAAGAACAGCGCCGCGGTGCCGCCGACGAGCGGCCCCGACAGCGCGATCACGCCGAGCCCCGACAGCGCCAGCGCCATCACCTGCGCGCCTTCGACCGGTTCGTACAGGTCGCGCACGATCGCCCGCGCGCAGACCACCGCCGCGGCCATCGCGATGCCCTGGACGATGCGCCAGACGATCAGCGTGTCGATGCCCGACGCGAGCGTGCCGCCGACGCTGGCGACGACGAACAGCGTCAGGCCGGCGAGCAGCACGGGCCGCCGGCCGTAGCGGTCGGCGACCGGGCCCCAGACCATCTGCGCGATGCCGAACGCCAGGATCAGCGCCGACATCGTCAGCTGCGCGCTCGTCATCGACGCGCCGAGCGCGCGCGTCAGGATCGGCAGCGCCGGCAGATAGACGTCGGTCGTCACCGGCTGCAGCCCCATCAGCAGCGACAGCGCGACCGCGGCCAGCGCGTGCGACACCGCGGGGACGGCCGCGGCCGCCGACGACGACGAGGGCGTGGCCACGCGGCGCGTCAGAAGCGCTCGTCGTCGCGCAGGTAGCGCCACTGGCCGCTCGGCAGCGCGCCGAGGACGACGCTGCCGATGCGCACGCGCTTCAACGCCGTGACCTGCAGCCCGACCGCTTCGCACATCCGGCGGATCTGGCGCTTGCGACCTTCGCGCAGCACGATGCGCAGCTGCGCGTCGTTCTGCCAGCTGACCTGCGCCGGGCGCAGCGCGACGCCGTCGAGCTCCAGGCCGTGGCGCAGCCGCGCGAGCGTCGCGTCGCCGGGGCGCTCGTCGCCGGCCCACGCGACGCGAACGAGGTACTCCTTCTCGACGCGCGTCTCGTCGCCGATCAGCCGGCGCGCGATGCGGCCGTCCTGCGTGAAGACAAGCAGCCCGGTGGAGTCGATGTCGAGCCGCCCGGCCGGCGCCAGGTGGCGCAGGTGCGCGGGGCGGAAGTCGATCCGCGACGCGTCGCCGCTCCAGCGGTTGGCCGGCGTCACCAGCGCCAGCGCCGGCGTGTGGCCGTCCTCGGCCTGGCCGCTGACGTAACCGATCGGCTTGTGCAGCAGCACCGTGACGCGGCGCGATTGCTCGGCACGGGCGCGCGGGTCGATGTCGATCGCCGCGTCGGGCGCGACGCGTTCGCCGAGGACGACGGCGCGGCCGTCGACGCGGACGAAGCCGGCGTCGATCCAGTCGTCGGCCTCGCGCCGCGACGCGACGCCGCGCTCGGCGAGCAGTTTCGACACGCGCACGCCGGTCGGCGGTGATGCGGTGTTCGGCGCAGCGATGTTCGGCGCAGCGATGTTCGGCGCTGCGGCGTTCGGCGGCGCGGTGCGACGAGGTGCCGCGGCCACCGCGCGCGGCGCCGCGATCGGCGCCGGCCGGTTGCGCGCGGCCGGCCGCGGCGTGTCACGAGCCGGCGCGCGCGGCTCGATCGCGCCGCGTGGGGTCGTCACCGGCGGCGCGCCGCGCGCGGGCGGCTTCGGCGCCTGCCCGCGACGCACCGGCGGCCGGCGCGGGTCGCGTGGCGGCGCGTCGGCGCGGGCGTGCAGCCGCGGCCGGTCGGCCGGCGGCTTCGATCGGTCGCTCGCGTCGTCGGCCATCGCGCGATTTCAACACGCAGGTCGCCGCGCGCGGCGACCGCGGCTACAGCACGACCTTGACCAGCGGGTGGCCGCTGAGCGCGCGGTACAACGCGTCGAGCTGGTCGCGGCTCGTCGCGGTGACGGTGATCGTCAGCCCGACGTACTTGCCGCCCGAGCTGCGGCGCCGCTCGATGCCGCGGTCGTCGAACCCGGGGTCGAACTCGCGCGCGATCGCCAGCACCGCCGGCTCGAATTCGGCGACGTCCTCGCCCATCACCTTGATCGGGAACGCGCTCGGATAGGCGATCAGGCTGTCGCCGTCGCGGCCGTCGGCGCTCACGTCGACATCGTCTCCTTGGCCTCCTGGTAGGCCTCGTACAGCCGCGCGTAGACCGGGCCCGGCTTACCGCGCAGCGCGCCGTGGCCAACCTCGTCGCCGTCGACTCGCGTGACCGGCAGGATCTCCTTCGTCGCCGACGTCAGCAGCACCTCGTCGGCGGCGTTGAATTCGCCTTGCGAGATCGGCCGCAGGTTGTAGGCGATGCCGCAGTCGTCACACAACTCGTGCAGCAGCTCGACGCGGATGCCTTCGAGCACCAGCTCGCTCTTCGGCGGCCCGAGCAGCGCGCCCTCGTGGACGATCCAGACGTTGCTCGCCGACGCCTCGGTGAGCCAGCCGTCGCGGAACATGATCGTCTCGACCGCGCCGTGGTCGGCCGACATCTGCCGCGCCAGCACCGCGCCGAGCAGGCTGGTGCTCTTGATGTCGCCGCGCTCCCAGCGGAAGTCGCGCGCCGTCGTGCACGCCACGCCGTGGTGGCGCTGCTCGGGCGTCGGCGGCTTCATCGGGTTGCTCATCATGAACACCGTCGGCTCGAGCCCGGTCGGCATCACGTGGTCGCGCGGCGCGACGCCGCGCGTGACTTGGATGTAGACCACCTGGTCGGCCGCGCCGGTGTCGGCGAACGTCGCATCGACGAGCGCGCGGCAGCGGCGCAGCCATTCGTCGCGGCTGGCCGGCGCGGCGATGCGGATCTTCTGCAGCGAACGGTTCAGCCGCGCAATGTGCTCGTCGAAGCGGAACAGCCGCTGGCGGTAGACCGGCACGACATCGTAGACGCCGTCGCCGAAGATGAAGCCGCGGTCGAGCACGCTGACCTTGGCCTCGGAGATCGGCACGATCCTGCCGTCGAGGTAACACCGGGCTTCGCTCATCGGTCGGGCCTTCGAGAGCTACGGGAGCGAAAAATTGTGGCACGCGGCGGCGCGTGCACCGCCCGCCGCGCGCGGCGTCACTGGATCCACAGCCGGATCGCGTCCCACGCGCGGCCGAGCAGCCCGGCCAGCGGCACCGCGTCGAGCGCGACCAGCGGCACGGCGGCGACGTCGCGGCCGGCGGCGGTGGCGATGCGGATCGTGCCGACGCGCTGCCCGGCGGTCAGCGGCGCGACCAGCGGGTCGGTGCGTTCGACCACGGTGCGCAGCGTCGCCCCTTCGCCGCGCGGCACGGTGACGACGAGCGCAGCCGACGCGCCGAGCCGCGCCTCGTCGACCGTGCCCTTCCACACCGGCACCGTCACCACGGCGGCGCCGGCGTCGAACAGCTTCACCGCGTCCCACGCCGCCCAGCCCCAGTTCAGCAGCTTCTGCGATTCGGCGGCACGCGCCTGCATCGACGCCGTGCCGAGCACGACGCTGAGCAGCCGGCGCGTGCCGGCCGGGGTGTCGCGCCGGGCGCTGGCGACGAGGCAGTAGCCCGCGGCGGCGGTGTAGCCGGTCTTCATGCCGTCGACGCTCGGGTCGCGGCCGAGCAGCAGGTTGCGGTTGTCCTGCTTGATGTTGTTGTAGGTGTAGTCGCGCAGCGAATACAGCGCGTAGAACTGCGGGTGCTCGGCGATGATCCGCGCGGCGACCGTCGCGACGTCGCGCGCGCTGCTGTAGTGGCCGTCCTCGGTCATCCCGGCGGCGTTCTTGAACTGCGTGTTCTTCAGCCCCCAGGCCTGCGCCTGGCGGTTCATCATCTGCGCGAACTGCTCCTCGGTGCCGCCCACCGCTTCGGCGAGCACCACCGCGGCGTCGTTGCCGCTTTGCACGATCAGCCCGCGCAGCAGCTCGGCGACCGTCGGCGTCATCGTCGTGTCGATGAACATCAGCGACCCGCCGAGCTTGCGGTGCGCCCACGCGCGCTGCGACACCGGCAGCGTCTGCTCGAGCGTGAGCTTGTTGTCGCGGATCGCGTTGAACGTCAGGTACGCGGTCATCAGCTTGGTCAGCGACGCCGGGTCGACGCGCGTGTCGGCGTCGCGTTCGGCGAGCACCTGCTGGCTCGTCAAGTCGATCAGGAGGTACTGCCGCGCGGCCACCTCGGGCGGCTGCGGCGTCTGCGCCGCGGCGGCGGGGGCGAGCAGCGCGGCGGCGACGGCGGCGACGGCAGCGAACAGCGATTTCATGGGCGGACGACTGGAGTGGGCGGCGCATGCCGCGTTGAACGACGACGATGGCGCGTGGCGCGCGTCAGCCGATCGCGGCGCCGACGCTGCGCACGACGATCTGCTTCAGCAGCGACAGCTGGCCGTGGAAGAAGTGCCCGGCGCCGGGGATGACGACGACCGGCAGCGACTGCGGTCGCGCCCAGTCGAGCACCGCGGCCAGCGGCACGACGTCGTCGCGCTCGCCGTGGACGACGACGGTGTCGGCGCGCACCGGCGGCACCGCGAAGGTCTGCACCGCCGGGCCGACGAGGATCAGCCGGTCCGCTGCGGCGCCGCTGCCGGCCAGGCGCTCGGCGGCGCGCGCCGCGACCGCGCCGCCGAACGAGAACCCGCCGAGGATCAGCGGCGCCCCCGGCGTGTGCAGCGCGGCGACGACTGCGAGCGCGTCGTCGACTTCGCCTTCCCCGGCGTCGTAGGTGCCGGCCGAGCCGCCGACGCCGCGGAAATCGAAGCGCACCGCGGTGTGGCCGCAGGCGACCAGCGCGCGCGCCAGCGTGACGACGACCTTGTTGTCCATCGTGCCGCCGTGCTGCGGGTGCGGGTGGCACAGCACCGCCAGCCCGTGCGCCGCGCCAGCAGGCGATTCGGTGGCAGTGACGAGCACGCCGGCCGGCCCGACCAGCGTGCCGCGCACGGTGCGCGGCGTCATCGGCCGACGTCGGGCGCGAGCCGCAGCCGCTCGACGATCTGGCCGCCGAGCAGGTGGCGGTCGACGATCTCGTCGACGTCGGCGGTGTCGACGTAGGTGTACCAGACGCCTTCGGGGTAGACCACCGCCACCGGCCCGCCGGCGCAGCGGTCGAGGCAGCCTGACTTGTTGACGCGGATGCCGCCGGGGCCGGCGCGGTCGGCGTCGCGGATGCGGCCCTTGCAGTGGTCGAACGCCGCTTTTGCGGCGTGGTCGGCGCAGCACGCTTCGCCGCGTTCGCGCTGGTTCAGGCAGAAGAAGATGTGGCGCTCGAAATAGGGCGTCGGCATGCGCGGCATTCTAGGCAGCGCGCTGGACCGTCAGCCGCTTCAGCGGTCGCGGCCGAGCCGGGACAGCAGCCAGCCCATCGCCGCATACGGCCACAGCCAGCCCACCCACTGCGCCGCGCCGTGGAAGCGTACGAAGCGGCCCTGCTCCCAGCTTTGCAGGCTCTGCGCGAAGTACGGGTCGGTCGGCGCCTGCGCGATCAGCACGACGAGCGCGGTCGCAGCGATCAACCCGACGCCGGGCGCCAGGCGACGCGGCAGCGGCACCAGCAGCAGCGCCGCGAGGAGCCCCGCACCGAGGCCGCGCACCGCCAGCGGCGTGAGCCACGCGGTGGCGTGTCCGGGGCCGAAGTTGAGCCATGTCGAGAGCGTCATCGCGCACGCGCCGAGCGCCAGCGCGCCGAACGCGACGAGCGCGCGCCGCCACGCCGCGGCCATCACCGCGTAGGCCATCAGCACCGGTACGAGCAGCCCGAGCACGGTGATCGACACCTCGGCCAGCGGCCGCAGCGCGACGGCCGCCGGCGCCGCGAGCAACGCCTCGGCGCCGTCGGCCCATGGCACGTCGACAAGCCACGCCAGCAGCCACTCGCGCAACCCCGGCCCGACCTGGCCGAGCCCGAGCGGCACCGACGCCGGGAACAGCAGCCCTACCGGCCACAGCAGCAGCAGCGCCAGGCCGAACGCGCCGTCGGTCGTGAACCAACGTTCGCGCATCGAGTGCCAACGGCCGACGACGCCGCCGGCGTGCAGCGCCACACCGAGCAGCGCGCCGAGGCCGCCGCCGGCGGCGTTGAGCCACAGGTCTTCGTACGACGGCACGCGTCGCGGTACGAACTGCTGCGCGACCTCGCAGCTCCACGACAGCGCCGCCACCGCCAGCGTCGCGACCGCCGCCGACGCGACGGCGGCGACGCCCCGCCGGCGCAACGCGACGGCGGCGAGCAGCCCGAGCGGCAGGTAGCCGAGCAGGTTGGCGACGACGTCGAAGCGGTCGCGGTACTGCGACGACGGCAGCGCGAGCAGCGCCGCGAGCGACTGACCCGGCGGCCAGCGCCAGCCGTCGAACGGGTACAGGCTGGCGTAGAGGATCAGCGCCGCCCACGCCAGCGCCAGCCACAGCGACGCGCTGCCGCGCGGTCGCGCGACCGGCCGCGCGTGGACCGGCGTCGGCGCGGTCAGCGGCGGCGTCGGCACGGCTTCGTCACCCGGTCGTCGGCACCGTGCCGTCGCCGTGGCGCGCCGCGGCGAACTCGGGCCGCCGCTCGGCCAGCGCCGACCCCGCCGCGAGCGCCGGGTGATTGGCGTCGTGCAGCAGTCCCGGATGGATTTGCTGCGTGAAGTGCCACGCGACTGCGGCGCTGATTCGCGCATCGTCGAGCGGCGCGTCGCCGTCTCCGGCGGCCGTGCGCGCCGGGCCGGACTGCGCCGCACGCGCCGCGACCGCGGCGTCGAGTCCGGCGTAAGCGGTGCGCGCCTGGCGCGTCACGCGGTCGACCCACGGCGCGTGGCGCTTCTCCGGCGGGCGCAGCGCGTTCTCGTACAGCAGTTGCACGCTCTTCTCGCACGCCGCCAGCGCGAGGCCGACGATGCGCAGGTCGCGCGCCAGCGCCGCCGCGTCGTCGGACCACAGGCGGCGTCGCGGCGCCAGCGACTGCGCGTACTGCAGGATCAGCGTCGAATCCATCAGCACGGTACCGTCGTCTGCGACCAAGGTCGGCGCCTTGACCACCGGATTGATCCGCGCGAAGTCGTCGACACCGCGAAACACCGAGATCGACCGGTGCTCGAACGGCAGCTCGAGCGCGAGCAGCGCCACCGCGACGCGGCGCACGTAGGGCGAATCGAGCATGCCGATCAACTGCATCGGGTGTCCAGCGGTGGCAGGCGTTTCACGCGGGGTCGGCGAGCCGCGCGCGCTCGTCGCGCGTCAGCACCTGCGGCGAGCGGATCGGCGCGCCGCTCGCGCGGTCGAAGAACGGGTTGTCGCGCGTTCGGCCGGACAGCTTGGTGCCGGCGACGCCGCGGACGATTCTCGCGACCGCGACGGCGGTGGCCAGCGGCGTTGCCGCCACCGGTGTCAGCGCCGATTGAGTGTTGACGCGCGCCACCGCAGCGCCGAACGCCGGCGCGACCGGCTGCGTTGCGAGGCAGTCGGTGACGACGCCAACGTACGGCAGCGACCGCTCGCGCGGCGTGTTGCCGATCGGCGTGCGGCAGCACGCCGCGTACCAGCGAAGCGTGCCGCGCGGCGACAGCGACATGCACGCCAGCACGTCGAGCCCGGCATCGAAGACGAGCCGCGACGGCGGCAGCGCGACGATGTCGCTGCCGCCGGCGGCGTCGAGCAAGTCGGCGCGGTCGATAAACCGCGTGTACGCGCGGCAGTCGCGGCAATAGCACACCGCGCGCGCGGCAGGCGCCGGCAGAAGCACGCGGCCGCGCAGCGTCGCGCAGCGGCACTGCAGCGGGTGGTCGCGCGGCACGGCGTCGGCGCTGCCGATCGGGGTCATGTCTCGACTTCGCGGGTCGCTTCGGGTCGCGGCAGCATAGCCGCTGTGTCGCCCGCGATTCACGGCCGCGGCCGCGCGCGGCGACTCTGATCCGGGTCAAGAAGCGCCTGCGCCAGCGGCGCAAGATCGACGCCACACACCGCGTCGTCCGCAGGCCGCGGGCCGTGCGCGACGCGCTGCGAACCACCTTCGCAGGTGTTCAAGCCATGAGCTCCGCACGCCCGATCGCAGCCCGGCGCCGCCGGGTCGCCGCCCCCGCATCCCCGTCGCGCCGGCGCACCGTCGCCGTCGCTCCGCGCGCCGAAAAGTGGGTCTATCTATTCGACGAGGGTCGCGCCGATCAGCGCGAGCTGCTCGGCGGCAAAGGCGCCAACCTGGCCGAGATGACGCGGCTCGGGCTGCCGGTGCCGCCCGGGCTGACGGTCACGACCCGCGCCTGCAACGCCTACCTCGCCGCCGGCGGCTTTCCCGACGCGATGTGGCGCCAGGTTCTGGCCGCGCTGCGCAAGGTCGAGCGGCGCGCCGGCCGGCGCTTCGGCGACACCGCCGCGCCGCTGCTCGTGTCGTGCCGTTCGGGGGCCAAGTTCTCGATGCCCGGGATGATGGACACGGTGCTCAACATCGGTCTGAACGACGACGTCGCCACGGCGCTGGAGGCGGCCAACGGCGACGCGCGCTTCGTCGCCGACGCCTACCGCCGCCTCGTGCAGATGTTCGCGACCGTCGTTCTCGGGCTGCCCGACGAGCCGTTCGAGGACGAGCTCGCGCGCCGGCGCAAGGCGCGCGGCGTCGACAACGACGCCGACCTGCCCGCCGACGAGCTGCGCGACGTGACCGCGGTGTTCAAGCGCATCGTCCGCGACCGCGCGCACCGCGACTTCCCGACCGATCCGCTCGAACAGCTGCGGCTGGCGGTCGCCGCGGTCTTCGATTCGTGGAACGGCAAGCGCGCGATCGACTACCGCAACGCCGCCGGCATCGCCCACGACCTCGGCACCGCGGTGAACATCCAGACGATGGTCTTCGGCAACCTCGGCGCCGACTCGGGCACCGGCGTCGTCACGACGCGCAACGTCACGACCGGCGAGGCGTCGCTCGAAGGCGACTACCTGACCAACGCGCAGGGCGAGGACGTCGTCGCCGGCACGCGGACGACCCAGCCGATCGCCGAGCTGGCCGTCGAGATGCCGAAGATCTACCGCCAGTTCGCCGCCGTGTGCCGGAAGCTCGAGCGCCACTACCGCGACGTCCAGGACGTCGAGTTCACGATCGAGCGCGGCACGCTGTGGATGCTGCAGACGCGCGACGCCAAGCGCAGCGCGACCGCGGCGGTGCGGCTCGCCGTCGACCTCGCGAACGAGCGGCTGATCACGCGCGCCGAAGCGGTGCAACGCGTGCAGCCCGAGCACGTCGACTACTTCCTGCACCCGCAGTTCGACCCCGCCGACCGCGCGGCGGCCAAGGCGCGCGGCGACGCCGTCGCGAGCGGACTCAACGTGTCGCCCGGCGCGGCGAGCGGCGTCCTGGCGTTCGACGCCGACACCGCCGAGCGCTGGGGCAAGGACGGCCGCGCGGTGATCATGGTCCGCCCCGAAACCAAGCCCGACGACGTCCACGGGATGCTCGCGGCGCGCGGCATCCTGACGAGCCGCGGCGGCCGCACGAGCCACGCGGCGCTGGTCGCGCGCCAGTTCGGCAAGCCGGCGGTCGTCGGTGCGCTGACGCTCGAGGTCGACGTCGCGGCGCGCCGCTTCACGGTCGGCGCGCGCAGCTTCGCCGAAGGCGACGCGGTGTCGATCGACGGCACGACCGGCGACGTCTTCGCCGGCGAGCTGAAAACCGTGATCCCCGACTTCGCCGACCCGTACCTGCTCGAGCTGCTGCGCTGGGCCGACGGCTTCCGCCGCCTCGGCGTCTGGGCGAATGCCGACTACCCCGAAGACGCCGCGCGTGCGCGCGGCTACGGCGCCGAGGGGATCGGGCTGTGCCGAACCGAACACATGTTCTTCCAGACCGAGCGCCTGCCGGTGGTGCAGCAGATGATCCTCGCCAGGAGCGACGCGGTGCGCGACGCCGCGCTGGCCAGGCTGCTGCCGTTCCAGCGCAGCGATTTCGACGGGCTGTTCCGCGCGATGGACGGGCTGCCGGTGACGATCCGCCTGATCGACCCGCCGCTGCACGAGTTCCTGCCCGACCACGACGCGTTGCAGACCGCGCTGGCCGAGCTGCAGACGCGGCAACGCCTGCACGACGACCACGAAGGCCGCGACGCGAAAGCGCTGGCCGACGAGATCGCCGCCAAGCGCGAGATGCTCGACGCGGTCGAGTCGATGCGCGAACAGAACCCGATGCTCGGGCTGCGCGGCGTGCGCCTGGGCATCCACATGCCGGCGCTGGTGCGGATGCAGGTGCGGGCGATCTTCGAAGCGGCGTGCGCCTGCCAGCGCGACGGCGTCAAGGTCAAGCCGAAGATCATGATTCCGCTGGCGGCGACGTCGTCGGAGCTGAAGGTCGAACGCGAACTGCTCGACGCCGAGGCGCGCGCGGTGCTGAAGGAGCAGCGCGCGAAGCTGCGCTACGAGTTCGGCACGATGATCGAGGTGCCGCGCGCCGCGCTCGTCGCCGAGCGCATCGCCGAGTACGCCGAGTTCTTCTCGTTCGGCACCAACGACCTGACGCAGACGACGTTCGGCATCTCGCGCGACGACGCCGAGACCGGCTTTCTCACCGAGTACCTGCAGCGCGGCATCCTGCTGCGCAACCCGTTCGCCACGCTCGACCAGGGCGGCGTCGGCGAACTGATGGCGATCGCCGTCGACCGCGGCCGCCGCCGCCGGCCGCAGCTGCAGGTCGGCATCTGCGGCGAGCACGGCGGCGACCCGGCGAGCATCGACTTCTGCCACCGCACTGCGCTCGACTACGTCAGCTGCTCGCCGTTCCGCGTGCCGGTGGCGCGGCTCGCCGCGGCGCACGCAGCGCTGCGCGAGGCGCAAGCCACCGCGGCGAAACCGCCGCGCGGCCGGCGCGGCGCGGCGTCCTAGGCGTCGCCGTCCAGCGCCGCGATCTCGGCGGCGCTGAACCCGGCGCGTTCGCGCGCGGCCACGTTGAACGGCCCGCGCGGCCGCGGCGCGCCGTGGCGCTGCGCGAGCACCGCCGCGTGCGCGACCGGGTCGACGCCGTCGCGGTCGCACAGCCAGCGGTACCAGCGGTTGCCGACCGCGACGTGGCCGACCTCGTCGTCGAGGATCACCTGCAGGATCGCCGCCGCGCGGGCGTCGCCGGCGGCGCGCAGCCGCGCCTGCATCGGCGGCGTTGCGTCGAGGCCGCGCGCTTCGAGCACGCGCGGCACCAGCGCCATGCGCGCGCAGACGTCGCCCGCGGTGCGCTCGGCCATCGTCCACAGCCCGGTGTGCGCCGGGAAGTCGCCGTAACCGTGGCCGAGCGTCGCGAGGTGGTCGGCGAGCAGCGAGTAGTGGCGCGCCTCGTCGGCGGCCACACGCGCCCAGTCGCGGTAGTAGGCCTCGGGCAGGCCGGCGTAACGCCAGATCGCGTCGGCCGCGAGGTCGACCGCGTTCAGCTCGATGTGCGCCACCGCGTGCAGCAGCGCCGCCCGCCCGGCGAGCGTGTCGGCGCGGCGCGGCGCCAGCGACTTCGGCGCGACGAGCGGCGGCCGCGCCGGCCGGCCCGGCAGCGGCGCGGTCGAAACCAGCGTCGCCGCGGCGTCGACCGGCGCGTCGGCAGCCGGGTGCAGCGCCGCGGCCGCCGCGACCTTCGCTTGCGGGTCGGCGGTCTGCAACACGGCCAGCGCCGCGCGACGCAACTCCATCGCATAAATTATCGGCGTCGTGGCGCGTCGGCCGTGCGCGGCGTCGCGGCGCAAGCCGACGCGCGGCGCGCTCGCCGATCGTCCGACCCCGCTGCGACCGACCTTTGACCGATGGCCGTCTACCGCCTCGCCGACGACGCCGCCGCGACCCCCGACGTCGCGGCGACGGCCTGGGTTGCCGAGTCGGCGCAGGTCGTCGGCCGCGTCCGCCTCGGCGACGACGCCAGCGTCTGGGACGGCGCGGTGCTGCGCGGCGACACCGAGACGATCACCGTCGGCGCGCGCAGCAACGTGCAGGAAGGCAGCGTGCTGCACGCCGACCCGGGATTCCCGCTCGTGATCGGCGGCGGCGTGACCGTCGGCCACCAGGCGATGCTGCACGGCTGCACGATCGGCGACCACACGCTCGTCGGCATCCAGGCGGTGGTGCTGAACGGCGCGACGATCGGCCGCGACTGCCTCGTCGCCGCCGGCGCGCTGGTCACCGAGGGCAAGGCCTTCGGCGACCGCCAGCTGATCGTCGGCGCGCCGGCCAAGGCGGTGCGCGAACTCGGCGACGACGAGGTCGAGCGGCTGCGCGCCGCCGCGCGCCACTACGTTGACAACGCACGGCGCCACGGCCGGCAGCGCGTGCGCGTCGACCGGTGACCGCCGACGCGCCCGCGGCCGACGGCGGCCGGCTGCTGCGCTTCCTGTTCGACCGCCAGCCGGTCCGCGGCGCGGTCGTGCGGCTCGACGCCGCATGGCGCGAGCTGCTCGCGCGGCGCGACGCCGCGCCGCACCCGGCGCCGGTGCGCGCGCTGCTCGGCGAAATGGTCGCCGCCGGGCTGCTGATGCAGTCCGGGCTGCGCTTCGACGGCGCGCTGGTGCTGCAGGCGCAAGGCGACGGGCCGGTGAAGCTCGCGGTGGCCGAGGTGCAAGGCGACCTCGCGTTCCGCGCGACGGCAACGCTCGTCGGCGACGTGGCCGCCGACGCCGGTCTCGAAGCGATGCTGAACGCCAACGGCCGCGGCCGCTGTGCGATCACGCTCGACCCGCGACAGCGGCGCGCCGACCAGCCGCCGTACCAGGGCGTCGTGCCGCTGCACGGCGACCGCCGTGAGCCGCTGCAGCGGATCGAGCAGGTGCTCGAACACTACATGCTGCAGTCCGAACAGCTGCCGACGCGGCTCGTCCTCGCCGCCGACGACGCCGTTGCCGCCGGGCTGCTGCTGCAGCGCGTGCCGTTGGAAGGCGAGCGCAACCTCGGCGGTTCCACGGCCGACGACAGCGCGGCCGACGACGCGTTCGAACGCACCGCGCTGCTCGCCGCGACGCTGACCCGCGAAGAGCTGCTCACGCTGGCGCCCGAGCAGATCCTGCACCGGCTGTTCTGGGACGACGCGCTGCGCGTGTTCGACGCGGCGACGCCGCGCTTCGCGTGCCGCTGCTCGCGCGACCGCGTGCGCAACATGCTGCGCGGGCTGGGTCGCGCCGAAAGCGACAGCCTGATCGCCGAACGCGGCGAGGTCGAGGTGGCTTGCGAGTTCTGCGGCCGCCAGTACCGCTTCGACGCGGTCGACGTCGGCGAGCTGTTCACGCCGGCGCGCGAGAAACCGCCGGCCGACCCGACGGAGCGGCACTGATGGGCTACACGCTGTGGAAGGCGCTGCACGTGCTTGGCGTCGTGCTGTGGGTCGGCGGCATGGTCTACACGCTCGCGTTCCTGCGGCCGGCGCTGGCGCGGATCGCGCCGCCCGAGCGGCTGGCGCTGATGGACGCGGTGCTCGGCCGCTTCTTCGCCGCGGTGCTCGTCGCGGTGGTCGTCATCGTCGCGAGCGGCGGCTGGATGGCGGCGTCGGTGGCGCGCAGCGTGCGCGCCGCCGGCGCCGATTTCGCGTGGCCGCTCGACTGGACCGTGATGGCCGCGGTCGGCCTGGCGATGGCCGCGATTTTCGGCTACGTAAGGCTCGGTCCGTGGCGGCGGTTTCGCGCGGCGCGTGCCGCCGGCGACCCCACTGCGGCAGCCGCGGCGCTCGACCGCGTGCGCCGCTGGGTGACGGTCAACGCGGTGGCCGGGGTGGCGCTGACCGCGTTCGTCTACGTCGTCTGACGCGGCGCCGCGCCGGCGTCGCCTTCTTCGACGGCAGCGACCGCATCGACGGCACCGATCAACGGCCGCAGCGCACGCAGCGCCTGCGCCAGCCGCGCCTCGCCGACCCCGCCGACGACCGCATGGCCGATGCCTGCGCTGGCCAGCGCCGAACGCAGCGCGTCGTCGACTGGCACCCGCACGTGCGGGCCGTCGCGCTGCAGGCCGTCGGCGACCCACGGCAGGTCGAGCGCGGTGAGCAGCGTCGCCGCGTAGCGCCGGTGGCACGCGACCGCTTCGGTGTCGAGCGAGCGGTCGCCGAACAGCAGCCGGCTGTAGACCGCGATCATCAACGGCGCGGTGTCGGCGACGACGATGTCGTGGCCGGCTAGCGCAGCGGCGACGGCCGCGTCCTGCGCGCGCAGGATCGCGCGCTGCTCGTCGGCGCGCGGCGTGCGGCCGGCGCGGTCGCACCACTCCCGCAGCTGTTCAGGCACCCACGTCGCGCGTCGGCCGGTGGCCTGCGCGAGACGTCCGGCCAGCGCGGCGGCGAGTTCGGTCTTGCCGGTGCTCTCGGCGCCGACGACGGCGATGCACAGCGGGGCGCCCGGCGCGCCGCGCTGGCGCGGCGGCGCCGGCTCAGCCGCCACGGTCGGCGATCCGGCGCCACGCGCGCCAGCCGACGAGCGACAGCACCGCGAACAGCGCGTACAGCAGCACCGTCAGCCACAGCCCCTTGTGCACGAACAGGCCGACGCTCGCCACGTTGACGACGAACCACGTCGGCCAGTTCTCGATCAGCTTGCGGCCAAGCAGGAACTGCCCGGCGAGGCTGCCGGCGGTGGGAAACGCGTCGAGCCACGGCACGTCGCTGTCGGTGTGGCGCGCCAGCAGCGTCGCGAGCAGCGGCCACGCGAGCAGCGTCAACACGACGACCGCAACGCGGCCTCGTGTGCGGAGGCGGTGGACGCGCAGCGCGCCGCCGTCGGCGCCGCGGCCGTGCAGCCACTGCCACCAACCCCAGCCGGCGACGGCGACGAACACGAACTGCAGCGTCGCCTCGCCGTACAGCCGGCTGTCGGCGAACAGCAGCGCGTACATCAGCGAGCTCGCGATCGCCAGCGGCCACGCCACGACGTGGACGCGGAAGTTGGCGTAGACCATCGCTAGCGCGACAGCGAAGGCGACGATCTCGAGCCACGTGACCGGGCTGCCCCAGACGGCGAAGGCCGGCACCAGCGCCGGGCGGGCGATGTCGAGCAGCGCGTCGAACACGGCGACGAGGCGCAGACGGCGCGGCGCGTCAGCGGCGCGCGTTGAACTGCACCAGGATCTCGTCGGGCTTGATCATCCCGAGCTCGGCGCGCGCCTTCTCCTCGACCATTTCGAGGCCTTCCTTCAGGTCGGCAACCTCGGCCGCGACGCGCGCGTTGCGCTCGCGCGCCGCGGCGTTGGCGGCCAGCTGCGCGTCGAGCTGCGCGTTCAGCTGGCGCACGTAGCGCAGGTTGCCTTTGCCGAACCACAGGTCGGCCTGCACCGCCACCAGCAGCCCGGCCAGGACGAGCGTGGGCCAGCGCATCGCGAGCTCGACGGGCCGCGGGTCGAGCGACTCAGCGCAGGTTGTAGAACGCCGCGCGGCCGGCGTAGGCGGCGACGTCGCCCAGGTCTTCCTCGATGCGCAGCAGCTGGTTGTACTTGGCGATGCGGTCGCTGCGCGACAGCGACCCGGTCTTGATCTGGCCGGCGTTGCTGCCGACGGCGATGTCGGCGATCGTGCTGTCCTCGGTCTCGCCGCTGCGGTGGCTGATGACGTTGGTCCAGCCGGCGCGCTTGGCCATCTCGATCGCGGCGAAGGTCTCGGTCAGCGTGCCGATCTGGTTGATCTTGATGAGGATCGAGT
>CBDUBX010000031.1:0-16308 GCA_965365495.1 uncultured Burkholderiales bacterium | reverse complement strand
ACGTCGACCACGGCAAGACGACGCTCGTCGACCAGCTGCTGCGCCAGAGCGGCACGTTCCGCGACAACGAGAAAGTCGCCGAGCGCGTGATGGACAGCAACGACATCGAACGCGAGCGCGGCATCACGATCCTCGCGAAGAACTGCGCCGTCACTTGGCAGGGCACGCACATCAACATCGTCGACACGCCGGGCCACGCCGACTTCGGCGGCGAAGTCGAGCGCGCGCTGTCGATGGTCGACGGCGTGCTGCTGCTGATCGACGCGCAGGAGGGGCCGATGCCGCAGACGCGCTTCGTCACGAAGAAGGCGCTGGCGCTGGGGTTGAAGCCGATCGTCGTCGTCAACAAGGTCGACAAGCCGGGTTCGCGCTGCGACTGGGTGGTCAACGCGGCGTTCGAGCTGTTCGACAAGCTCGGCGCGACCGAGGACCAGCTCGACTTCCCGGTGGTCTACGCGTCGGGCATCAATGGCTGGGCGTCGTTGACCCAAGGAGTGCCCGACGAGCGCTGGGGCGACGACCTGGCGCCGCTGTTCGAGACGATCCTGCAGCACGTGCCGGCGCACCGCGGCGACCCGACGGCGCCGCTGCAGCTGCAGATCTCGTCGCTCGACTATTCGAGCTTCGTCGGCCGCATCGGCGTCGGCCGCATCAACGCCGGCACGCTGCGGCCGCTGACCGACGTGCTGGTGATGGAAGGCCCCGACGGCCGCGCCACCAAGGGCCGCGTTACGCAGGTGCTGACCTTCGATGGGCTGCAGCGCGTGCCGGCCGACGAAGCCGGCCCGGGCGACATCGTCCTCGTCGTCGGCATCGATGCGATCGGCATCGGCGTGACGCTGACCGACCCGCTCGAGCCGCGGCCGCTGCCGATGCTGCAGGTCGACGAGCCGACGCTGACGATGAACTTCTGCGTCAACACGAGCCCGCTCGCCGGCCGCGAAGGCAAGTTCGTCACCAGCCGCCAGATCTGGGACCGGCTGCAGCGCGAGCTGCAGGGCAACGTCGCGCTGCGCGTCAAGGAGTCCGACGAGGAAGGCGTGTTCGAGGTGTCGGGCCGGGGCGAACTGCACCTGACGATCCTGCTCGAGAACATGCGCCGCGAAGGCTACGAACTCGCGGTGAGCAAGCCGCGCGTCGTGTTCCACGACGTCGACGGACCGAACGGTGCCGAGCGCCACGAGCCGATCGAGCTCGTCACCGTCGACATCGACGAGCAGCACCAGGGCGGCGTGATGCAGGCGCTCGGCGAGCGCCGCGCCGAGCTCGCGCACATGGAAAGCGACGGCCGTGGCCGCGTGCGGCTCGACTACCGCATCCCGGCGCGCGGGCTGATCGGGTTCTCCAACGAGTTCATGAACCTGACCCGCGGCACCGGGCTGATCAGCAACCTGTTCGACGGCTACGAGCCGTACAAGGGCGAGATCGGCGGGCGCAAGAACGGGGTGCTGATCAGCATGGACGACGGCGAGATCTTCACCTACGCGCTCGGCAAACTCGACGACCGCGGGCGGATGTTCGTCCGCGCCGGCGACTCGGTGTACGAAGGGATGGTCGTCGGCATCCACAGCCGCGACAACGACCTCGTCGTCAACGCGACGCGGACCAAGCAGCTGACGAACTTCCGCGTCAGCGGCAAGGAAGACGCGATCAAGGTCACGCCGCCGATCGACCTGACGCTCGAATACGCGGTCGAGTTCATCGACGACGACGAACTCGTCGAGATCACGCCGAAGTCGGTTCGCGTGCGCAAGCGCCATTTGAAGGAACACGAGCGCAAGCGCGTCTCTCGGGGTGTCGGCTGACATCCAGCGCTTGCGCACGCGAACCGACTTCGGCGTGCCGCCGGTCCGTGGGCTCCCCCCAGCCTTGCAGGCCGCGCCCTCGCAGTGTTCGGGCCCCTCGGCCCGTCCGGCAGGCCATTGGCCTGCCGGAGCCGCGGCCCTCGGCCCCTCCGAGAGGGGGCTCCAGCCAGGTGTTGCCCGGCTCGCTTGGCGAGCGTCGACAGTGAAGTCGATTCCGCCAGGATGACCCCCCGCCAGGCCGCCTGGGCGATGGTCGCGGCGACGCTGCTGTGGAGCATCGCCGGCGTCGTCGCGCTGCAGCTCGACGCGGCGCACAGCTTCGAGATCACCTTCTGGCGCAGCGCGTTCACGGCGCTCGCGTTGCTGCCGGTGCTCGCCGTCGCACGCGGTCCGCGCGGGCTGTGGCACACGCTGCGCCACGCGCCGGTCGCGCTGTGGGCGTCGGCGGCGTGCTGGGGGGTGATGTTCACCGCGTTCATGGTCGCGCTGTCGATGACCCGCGTGGCCAACGTGCTCGTGACGATGGCCGTCGGTCCGCTCGTCACCGCGCTCGGCGCGCGCGTCGTCTTCGGCGATCGGCTGCCGCGGCGCACGTGGGTCGCGATCGTCGCCGCCGGGCTCGGCATCGCGGCAATGTTCGGCCACGACGTGCGCGCGGCCGATCCGGCGCAATGGGTCGGCACCCTCGTCGCGCTGGCGGTGCCGATCGCTGCGGCGGCCAACTGGCTGCTGCTGCAGCGCGCCGGCCAGCAGCGCGACGGCGGCGCCGCGGTCGACCTGCTGCCGGCGGTCGGTCTGGGTGCGCTGGCCAGCGCCGCGCTGACGCTGCCGCTGGCGTGGCCGCTCGTCGCGTCGGTGCACGACGTCGCGTGGCTCGCGGTGCTCGGCGTGTTCCAGCTCGCGCTGCCGTGCGCGATCGCGGTGGCTGCGGTGCGCGTGCTCGGCGCGCCCGAGGCGGCGTTGGTCGGGTTGCTCGAAGTGCTGTTCGGCGTCGCGTGGGCGTGGTGGGCCGGCCAGGCGCCGTCGCCGGCGGCGCTCGGCGGCGGCGGCGCGGTGCTCGCGGCGCTGGCCGGCAACGCGCTGCTTTCGCGACGTGAGGCGCGGCGAGGCGCGCGGCCGACCGAGGGTCGGCCCCAATCGCCGGCCGGCGGCGCGCCGGCAGGCCGCGGCTAGGATCACGCTCCCGCCGCTGCTGCGCGACCTGTGAAGCAACTCTCCGGCCTCGACGCGACCTTTCTCTACCTCGAGACGCCGCAGATGCCGATGCACGTCGGCGCGCTGCACCTCTACGAGCTGCCGCCGGGGTTTCGCGGCAAGTACGCGACCGCGCTGCGCAAGCACCTCGCGCAGCGGCTGGCCGACGCGCCGGCGCTGCGCCGGCGGCTGTGGTGGATGCCGCTGAACATCGCCAACCCGGCATGGGTCGACGCCGACCCCGACCTGCGCGAGCACGTCGTCGAGCACAAGCTGCCGCCGTCGGCGGTGGTCGGCGACGGCATCGCCGCGCTCGAGGCCCAGGTGTCGCGGCTGCACCCGGTGCTGCTCGACCGGCGGCGGCCGCTGTGGAAGTTCCACGTCTTCGAGGGCCTGGCGCCGACCGCCGGCGGCGCGCGCCGCGTCGCGGTCTACACGCAGCTGCACCACGCCGCGGTCGACGGCCAGGCGGCGGTCGCGCTGGCCAACGCGATCATGGACACGTCGGCGAAGCCGCTGCCGCCGGCGACCGCGCGGCGCAGCCGGCGCGGCCGCGTCGTGCGGCTCGAGATGACCGAGATGCTGCGCGGCGTGATCGGCAACCAGGCGCTGAAGGTCGCGTCGATCGTGCGCAGGCTGCCGAGCACCGTCGGCACACTGAAGTCGGCCGCCGGCACCGTGATCTCGCACACCGCGCTGCTCGGCGGCACGTCGGCCGGCAACGTCACGCTCGCGCCGCGCACGCCGCTGAACGCGTCGGTCACCGAAGCGCGCGCGTTCGCGACGGTGAGCGTGCCGCTCGCCGAGTTGAAGGACATCGGCCGCGCGTTCGACGCCACCGTCAACGACATGGTGCTGATGCTGTGCTCGAGCGCGCTGCGGCGCTACTTCGCCAAGCGCCGCAAGCTGCCGAAGAAGAGCCTCGTCGCCGCGGTGCCGATCACGCTGCGCGACAAGGGCGACACCGACCCGAACAACCAAGCGTCGCTCGGGCTCATCAGCCTGGGCACGCAGCTGGCCGACCCGCGGAGGCGCCTTGCGCACATCCAGGCGGCGACCGGCCAGATGAAGTCGACGATGGGCAGCCTGCGCAGCATCCTGCCGACCGACTTCCCGTCGCTCGGCATGCCGTGGCTGATCGAGGCCGCGGTGGCGCTGTACGGCAAGGCGCACGTCGCCGACCGCCTGCCGCAGGTCGCCAACGTCGTGATCTCCAACGTTCCCGGGCCGCCGATGCCGCTGTACATGGCCGGTGCGAGGATGATGACGAACTACCCGACGTCGATCGTCGTCCACGGCATCGCGCTGAACATCACGGTGCAGAGCTACGCCGGGTCGCTCGACTTCGGGCTGATGGCCGACGAACAGGCGATGCCCGACGTGCGCGACCTCGCGCAGGCGATCACCGTCGCGATGGACGACCTGCGCGCGCTGCCGCGCCCGGGCGACGCCGACGCCGATGCCACGGCGGCCGACGGCGTCGTCGGCCGCGCGACGCGGCGCATCGCCGGCGGCATCGGCGACGCGGTCGGCAGCTTCGCGCGCCAGGTCGTCGGCAGTGCGGTGCAAGGCGCTGTCGCCGGCGCGACACGTCGGCCGCGGGCAAAAGCGGGGTCACCGGCCGCCGCGCGGCGCACACGCGCTGGCTAAGATCGGCTCGATGGCGACATCGGCCCGCACCACGACCCGCCGGCGACGGACCGGCCGGGCGCCGGGCACCGCCGCGATCGACGACGGCACCGGCCCGCTCGGCGCCGCGCCGCTGCTGCCGCACGACGCGGCGCACACCGACCCTTTCGCGCCGCTCGATCCGACCGAGATCGTCGAGGCGCCGGGGCCGTGGCTGATGATGCTCGAGGCGCGCGCGCCGTGGGAATACGCGGCGATGCTCGCGGCCACGCCGCTGCTGGCGCGCATCCCGCGCGGCGACGGCCACCCGGTGATCGTCTTCCCCGGGCTCGGCGCGTCGGATTTGACGACCGCGCCGCTTCGCCGCTTCCTGCACGACCGCGGCTACGTACCGTATGCGTGGGAGCAGGGGTTCAACTTCGGCCCGCGCCGCGGCGTGCTGGCGCGCTGCCGCGCCCAGGTCGACGACGTCGCGTCGCACCACGGCCAGCGCGCCAGCCTGATCGGCTGGAGCCTCGGCGGCGTCTACGCGCGCGAGATCGCCAAGGAGCAACCCGACCACGTGCGCTGCGTCGTCACGCTCGGCACGCCGTTCGCGGGCCACCCGCGGGCGACGAACGCGTGGCGCTTCTACGAACTCGTCAGCGGCCAGGCGGTCCACGACCACGATCTGATCGCACGCATCGGCCAGCCGCCGCCGTGCCCGACGACGTCGATCTACAGCAAGACCGACGGCGTCGTCGCATGGCGTTGCAGCATCAATCCGCCGGGGCCGAAGGTGGAGAACATCGAGGTCCACGCGAGCCACTTCGGCATCGGCATGAACCCGCTGGCGATGTACGCGATCGCCGACCGGCTGGCGCAGGACCCGCAGCGCTGGCGACCGTTCGACGCCGCCGGCGTGCGGCGCTGGTTCTACAAGGTCACGCCGGACGCACCGTCGCGGTCGGCGCCGTGACGCGCGCACCGTCGCCCGCGGGCCGGTCCGACGCGGCGGCGCAACGAGCGCGCGGCTGACGATGCGCGTCGTCGCCAACGGCATCGGCATCGAGGTCGACGACCAGGGCCCGCCCGACGGCGAGCCGCTGCTGATGATCATGGGGCTCGGAATGCAGCTGACCGGCTGGCCCGACGAGCTGGTGCAGCACCTCGTGTCGCGCGGGCTGCGCGTGCTGCGCTTCGACAACCGCGACGCGGGCCTGAGCCGCCGCTTCGACGCGCTGGGCGTGCCCAACGTCGTCGCCGCGGCGACGCGCCACGCGTTGCACCTGCCGGTGCACGCGCCGTACACGCTGGCCGACATGGCCGCCGACGCGGTCGGCGTGCTCGATGCGCTCGGCATCGCGCGCGCCCACGTCTGCGGCGCGTCGATGGGCGGGATGATCGCGATGCACGTCGCGGCCGAACACCCGCAACGCGTCGCGAGCCTGACCCTCGTGATGACCACCAGCGGTTCGCGCCGCCTGCCGCAGCCGAGCTGGCGCGTGCAGCGCGCGCTGACGCAGCGGCCCGCCGGCCGCGGCGAGGCGGCGATCGTCGGCCACCTCGAGCGGCTGTTCGGAATCATCGGCAGCCCGGCCTACCCGCCCGACCCGGCGCTGCTGCGCGAGCGGCTCACCGCGAGCGTGCGCCGCGCATGGCACCCGGCCGGCACCGCGCGCCAGCTCGTCGCGGTGATCGCCGACGGCGACCGCAGCGCGCGCCTGGCGCGGATATCCGCGCCGACGCGCGTCATCCACGGCCAAGCCGACCCGCTGGTGCCGGTCGCCGCGGCGCACGACCTCGCGGCGCGGATCCGCGGCGCCGAACTGGACGTCGTTCCCGGCATGGGGCACGACTTCCCGCGACCGTTGCTGTCGCGGCTGGCCGACGGGATCGTCGCCAACGCGCGCCGCGCCGGCGCCGCGACGGGCGCCGCCGCGACCGGTCAGGCGTAGGCCGCGTACTCCGGCGTGTACATGCAGCGCTTGACGTAGGCGAGCAGGTCGAGCGGGCGGTCGATCGTCGCGTGCCCTTGCGCGAACGCGACCTCGGCAACGGCCACGCCGATCTGCGCCGACACGTCGCGCACCGACGACAACGGCGGGTACAGGCTGCCCTGGGTCAGGTCGTCGACGCGCACCTGCGCGGCCAGCGCCTGCGCCGCGGCGAGGAACATCTCGTCGGTGATGCGCTCGGCGCCGACGGCGATCGCACCCAGGCCGACGCCGGGGAAGATGTACGAGTTGTTGCCCTGCCGCGGCACATAGCGGCGGCCGCCGAAGTCGACCGGGTCGAACGGGCTGCCCGACGCGAACAGCGCGCGCCCGCCGCTCCATTCGTAGGCCTGCTGCGCGGTGCACTCGCTCTTCGACGTCGGGTTCGACAGCGCGAAGATCATCGGCTGCGGGTTGAGCTCGGTCATCAGCTCGACGACCGGCCGCGTGAACGCGCCGCCGGTGGCCGACACGCCGATCAGCGCCGTCGGCTTCAGGTCGCGAATCGCGGCGACGAAGTCGGTCTCCTCGGCGTGGTCGTGCGCGAACGGCAGCTTGTGGTGCGCCAGGCCGCTGCGACTGGCGACGACCAACCCCTTCGAGTCGAACAGCCAGCAACAGCGCCGCGCGGTCGCTTCGTCGGTGCCTTCGGCGACCATCGCCGCCACCGCGAGTTCGGCGATGCCGGTCGCGGCTTCGCCGGCGCCGAGGAACAGCAGCCGCTGGTCGGCGAGCTTGCCGCCGGTGAGCCGCAGCGCCGAGAACACGCCGGCGACGGCCACCGCCGCGGTGCCTTGGATGTCGTCGTTGAACGTGCAGATCCGGTCGCGGTATTTCTCGAGCAGGCGGAACGCGTTGTGGTTGGCGAAATCCTCGAACTGGATCACGACGCCGGGGAACGCCTCGCGCGCCGCGGTGATGAACTCGTCGACCAGGTCGTCGTAGGCCTGGCCGGTGACGCGCGGCTGGCGCAGCCCGAGGTAAAGCGGATCGGCGAGCAGCGCCTGGTTGTTGGTGCCGACGTCGAGCATCACCGGCAGGCACTGCGTCGGATGGATGCCGGCGCACGCGGTGTACAGCGACAGCTTGCCGACCGGGATGCCCATGCCGTTGGAGCCGAGGTCGCCGAGCCCGAGGATGCGCTCGCCGTCGGTGACGACGATCATCGCGACGTCGCGGTGCGGCCAGTTGCGCAGCAGGCCCTTGACCTGGCCGCGGTCTTCGACCGTCACGAACACGCCGCGCGGCCGCTGGAAGATGTGGCCGAACTGCTGGCACGCCAGACCGACGGTCGGCGTGTAGATGATCGGCATGATCTCGTCGGGGTGGTCGGTGACGATGCGGAAGAACAGCGCCTCGTTGCGGTCGTGCAGCGACGTCATGAAGATGTACTTCTCGAGCGGCGTCGGCAGGCGGCGCAGGTTCTCGAGGACTCGCGCGGCCTGCTCTTCCTGACTGCAGACGTGCGGCGGCAGCAGGCCGCGCAGTCCCAGCACGTCGCGCTCGCGGGCGGTGAATCCGGTGCCCTTGTTCAGCGTCGGGTCCTGCATCACATGCAGTCCGCGCGGGAACCAGGCGGGCAGTTGGTCGCGGCGCAGCGCGAGGGGGGTCGTGGCCATCGGGTCGGTCTCCGGAATCGTTGTTTGCGGGGCGCGGCGGGGCGCGCGAGGGGACGTGCGCAGCGAAGCCGAATACCGCGGCGACGGCGGCGCAGCGCTGCGCCGCAGGCCGGCCGTGGGCCGGTTGCGCGGTGCGCATCGTGCGCCGCGGGCAATGGTCGGCGGCTTGACTTGGCTCAAGGGATGCACGCCCAGCCGATGCAACATCGCGACCCAATCAGAAAGGCCGGGCCCCGCGGGCACCGGGGGAGACAGGTCCGTGAACCATCCGACGTCGTTGACCGGGGTGACGAACCCTCGCCGTGCGGTGCGCAAGAGCCGCTGGCCGGCACGACTCGACTGGCTGCAAAGCGCCAGCGGCCTGGTCCTCGGGCTGTTCATGTGGGGCCACATGCTGTTCGTGTCGTCGATCCTCTTCGGACCCGACGCGATGTGGTCGGTAACCAAGTTCTTCGAGGGCTACTTCTTCTTCGGCCGCGCGATGCCGTGGGTGGTGTCGATCGTCGTCGGCGTCGTCCTCGTGCTGTTCGTCGGCCACGCGCTGCTCGCGGTGCGCAAGTTCCCGATCGACTACGCGCAGTACCGTGCGTTCAAGGACCACAAGGGCCACATGCGCCACGCCGACACGACGCTGTGGTGGTGGCAGGTGGTCACCGGCTTCGCGATGTTCTTCCTCGCGTCGGTGCACCTGTACGTGATGCTGACGCGGCCCGACCTGATCGGCCCGTACGAAAGCGCCGACCGCGTCTGGACCGGCGGCTTCTGGCCGCTGTACCTGATCCTGCTTTTTGCGGTCGAGATCCACGGCGGCATCGGCCTGTACCGGCTGGCACAGAAGTGGGGCTGGTTCTCCGGCGGCGTCGACGACAACCGCTCGCGGCACCGCTTGAAGACGTTGAAGTGGGCGTTGACGGTGTTCTTCCTGACGCTGGGTCTGTTCACGCTCGCGGCCTACATCAAGCTCGGCATCGAGCACGCGCCGCGCGCCGGCGAGCGCTACACGCCGACGTGGGCGGTCGAGCCGGCGGGAGCGCCGCGATGAAGGTCACCTACACCGACGTGCTCGTCGTCGGCGGCGGCCTCGCCGGGCTGCGCGCGGCGATCGGCGCCAAACGCCGCGGCCACGACGCGATCATCCTGTCGCTGGTGCCGCCCAAGCGCTCGCATTCGGCCGCCGCGCAGGGCGGCATGCAGGCGTCGCTCGGCAACGTCAGCAAGGGCCAGGGCGACAACGAGGACGTCCACTTCGAGGACACCGTCCGCGGCAGCGACTGGGGCGCCGACCAGCGCGTCGTGCGGATGTTCGTCAACACCGCGCCGAAGGCGGTGCGCGAACTCGCCGCGTGGGGGCTGCCGTGGAGCCGCGTGCGCCACGGCGACCACGACGTCATCATCAACGGCCAGAAGGTCACGCTGACCGAGCGCGACGCCGCGCACGGGCTGGTCGCGCAGCGCGACTTCGGCGGCACGAAGAAGTGGCGCACCTGCTACGTCTCCGACGGCACCGGCCACGCGATGCTGTTCGCGATGAGCGACCGTGCGATCGCCGAGTCGATCCCGGTGCACGAGCGCAAGGAAGCGATCGCGCTGATGCACGACGGTGACCGCTGCGTCGGCGCGGTCGTCCGCGACCTGATCACTGGCGAGCTCTCGGCCTATGTGTCGAAGGCGACGGTGATCGCCACCGGCGGCGCCGGGCGGCTCTACAAGATCACGACCAACGCGGTGATCTGCGAAGGCATCGGCATGGCCATCGCGCTCGAGACCGGCAAGTCCGCGCTCGGCAACATGGAAGCGGTGCAGTTCCATCCGACCGGCATCTTCCCGGCGAGCATCCTCGTCACCGAAGGCTGCCGCGGCGACGGCGGGCTGCTGAAGGACGTCGACGGCCACCGCTTCATGCCCGACTACGAGCCCGAGAAGAAGGAGCTCGCGTCGCGCGACGTCGTCTCGCGGCGGATGGAGACCCACATCCGCAAGGGCAAGGGCGTGCCGTCGCGGTTCGGCGAGCACCTTTGGCTCGACATCACGCTGCTCGGCCGCGCGCACATCGAGAAGAACCTGCGCGAGGTGAAGGAGATCTGCGAATCGTTCCTCGGCATCGACCCGGCCGAGCAGATGATCGCCGTGCGCCCGGCGCAGCACTACACGATGGGCGGCGTGCGCACCGACCACACCGGCCAGAGCCCGACGCTGAAGGGGCTGTTCGCCGCCGGCGAGGCCGCGTGCTGGGACATGCACGGCTTCAACCGCCTGGGCGGCAACTCGGTCGCCGAGACCGTCGTCGCCGGGATGATCGTCGGCGAAACCGTCGCCGACTGGTGCGACGCGACGGCCAACGACGTTCGCATCCCGACCGGCCTGGTGCGCGAGTTCGTCGCCGTCGAGCAGGCCAAGCTCGACCGGCTGGTTCGCGGCGGCGGCACCGAGGACGCGTCGGTGCTGCGGCTGGCGATGCAGGAGATCATGACGAGCAAGGTCGGCATCTTCCGCAGCGGCGACGACCTGCACGCCGCGGTCGAAGAGCTGCAGAAGCTGCTCGACCGCAGCCGCCGCATCGGGCTGCACAACCGCGCCGCCGGTGCCAACCCCGAACTCGCGACCGCGTACCGCGTGCAGAAGATGCTGAAGCTCGCGCTGTGCGTCGCGCACGGCGCGGCGGTGCGCACCGAAAGCCGCGGCGCCCACTTCCGCGAAGATCACCCGCGGCGCAACGACGCCGAATGGCTCAAGCGCACGCTGGCCACTTGGCGCGGCGACGACGCGACGCTGCCGACGCTCGACTACGAAGCGATCGACGTGAAGTCGATGGAGCTGCCGCCGGGGTGGCGCGGCTACGGCGCGAAGGACTACATCGATCATCCGGACACCGCCGGCCGCACTGCCGAGGTGACGGCGCTGCGCGAGCGCATGACCGGCCAGTCGCGCTTCGCGGTGCAGCAGGCGCTGATGCCGTACGACGAACTCCTGCCGCCGGTGCTGCGCGGCCGCAACGAACGCATCGACGAGCCGCTGTCATGACGATCCCGATCCACCCGGTCAAGGCCGGTTGCGGCTGCTTCGCGGCGCCGAGCCCCGCCGGCGCACCGGCCGACGGCACGGTTGCGCGCAAGCTGCGCATTCGTGTGCTGCGCTACAACCCGCGCCAGCCCGATGTCGCGCCGTTCTGGCAGACCTACGAGCTCGACGACGCGCCGGGGATGACACTGTTCATCGCGCTGACCGAGATCCGCGAACGCCAGGACGCGTCGCTGCAGTTCGACTTCGTCTGCCGCGCCGGCATTTGCGGCAGCTGTTCGATGCTCGTCAACGGCCGGCCGGCGCTCGCCTGCCGCGTGCTGACGAGCAAGCTCGACCCCGAGATCTCGCTAGCGCCGCTGCCGGTGTTCGAGCTGATCGGCGATTTGTCGGTCAACACCGGCAAGTGGATGCGCGGCATGAGCGAGCGCATCGAGTCGTGGGTCCACGCGCGCGAGGCCAACCCCGACCTGACGCGGCTCGAGGCGCGGATGGAGCCGGATCTGGCCGACGAGATCTACGAGCTCGACCGCTGCATCGAATGCGGCTGCTGCGTCGCCGCGTGCGGCACCGCGCGGATGCGCGAGGACTTCATCGGCGCGGTGGCGCTGAACAAGATCGCGCGCTTTCGCCTCGACCCGCGCGACACGCGCACCGACGACGACTATTACGAGCTGATCGGCGACGACGACGGCGTGTTCGGCTGCATGACGCTGCTGGGCTGCCACGACGTCTGTCCGAAACAGCTGCCGCTGCAGACGCAGATCGCCTTCATGCGCCGCAAGATGGTGGCGCTGGCCTGGAAGTAGGGACTCCTCCGGTCGGCCCGCAAGCCGGTCGGTGCGTTGCGTACGCGAGGGCGCTGCCCGAGGCGACGCCTTTCCCGTGGTAACCGTTTATTGGTGAAGGAGACAACACGATGATTGCGAAGACACTCGGCCGGCGTCACGTGCTGGCGACCGCGGCGGCGCTGACGGCGCTGGCGTTCGGCGCGCCCGCCGCGGCGCAGGCGCCGATCGTCATCAAGTACAGCCACGTCGTCGCCGACCAGACGCCGAAGGGCCAGGCGGCGATCAAGTTCAAGGAACTCGCCGAGAAGGCGCTGCCCGGCAAGGTCGAGGTCCAGGTGTTCCCGAACAGCCAGCTGTTCGGCGACGGCAAGGAGATGGAGGCGCTGCTGCTGGGCGACGTCCAGATCATCGCGCCGTCGCTGGCCAAGTTCTCGAAGTACACCGACGTGCTGCAGATCTACGACCTGCCGTTCCTGTTCGACGACATCGAGGCCGTCGACCGCTTCCAGGACAGCGCCAAGGGCCAGGAGCTGCTGAACTCGATGACCAGCAAGGGCATCGTCGGCCTCGGCTACCTGCACAACGGCATGAAGCAGCTGTCGGCCAACAAGCCGCTGCGCACGCCGGCCGACGCCAAGGGGCTGAAGTTCCGCATCCAGACGTCCGACGTGCTCGAGGAGCAGTTCAAGGCGGTCGGCGGCAATCCGCAGAAGCTGGCCTTCGCCGAGGTCTACCAGGCGCTGCAGACCGGCGTCGTCGACGGCACCGAGAACCCGTGGTCGAACATCTACACGAAGAAGTTCCACGAGGTGCAGAAGTACATCATGGACTCCAACCACGGCGTCCTCGACTACATGGTGATCGCCAACGCCGGCTGGTGGAACAAGCTGCCGGCCGACGTGCGCGCTGCGCTCGACAAGGCGATGAAGGAGTCGATCAAGTACGGCAACAAGATCGCCTATGACGAAGACGTCGTCTATCGCCAGAAGGTGATCGACGAGAAGAAGGCCGAGGTGCTGCCGATGACCAAGGCCGAGCTCGCGCAGTGGCGTGCCGCGGTGCAGCCGGTGTGGAAGAAGTTCGAGGGCGAGATCGGCAAGGACATCATCGACGCCGCGGTCGCCGCCAACAAGAAGTAAGAAGCGAGAACGGGCGCGGCGCGCACGGCGCGCCGCCGCCTGCCGACGCCGCGGCCTGCGCCGCCTTCGCGGCGCGCGGCGGCGCCCACAGCGACCAACGAGGGGACCGTCGATGCGCTGGCTCGACCGACTGGAGGAGTTCATCGTCATGCTGATGCTGGCGGCGATGACGGGTCTGACGTTCGTGCAGGTCGTGCTGCGCTACGTCTTCAACTCCGGCTTCACGTGGGCGTTGGAGATGACGACGATCTTCTTCGCCGCGATGATTTTCGTCGGCATCTCGTACGGGATCCGCGTCGGCGCGCACATCGGCGTCGATGCGCTCGTCAAGCTGATGCCGGCGGGAACGCGCCGCGCGGTGTCGATCTTCGTCGTGCTGCTGTGCCTGCTGTACGCCGGCATCATCCTGTGGGGCTCGTACGACTATGTCAGCCGGATGTACCTCGTCGGCGTCGAGCTAGAGGACCTGCCGGTGCCGGTGTGGCTGATCCGCTCGATCATGCCGCTCGGCTACGCGCTGCTGGCGTTCCGTCTGCTGCAGGTGCTGTGGCAGCTCGTCAGCGGCAAGTCGACGAGCCTGAGCCTCGCCGACGAGGTCGCCGAGGCGATGAAGCTCAAGGCCGAAGAGGAGGCCGCGCGATGAACACCGCGATCCTCTTCGTCGCGTTGCTCGTCTTCATGGGTCTCGGCATGCCGATCGCGATCGCGCTCGGCCTGTCGAGCCTGCTGACGATCCTGCTCGTCGGTACCGATTCGCTGGCCAGCCTGACGATCAAGGTCTTCGAGACCAGCGAGCACTACACGCTGATGTCGATCCCGTTCTTCGTGCTCGCCGGCGTGCTGATGAGCACCGGCGGCGTCGCGCGGCGGATGGTCGACTTCGCGACCGCCGCGGTCGGCCACCTGCGCGGCGGCCTGGCGATCGCCGGCGTCATGGCGTGCACGCTGTTCGCCGCGGTGTCGGGGTCGAGCCCGGCGACGGTCGTCGCGGTCGGCTCGATCGTCATCGCCGGCATGGTGCGCAACGGCTACCCGCTGCCGTTCGCCGCCGGCGTGATCTGCAACGCCGGCACGCTCGGCATCCTGATCCCGCCGTCGATCGTGATGGTCGTCTACGCCGCGGTCACCGAGGTGTCGGTGGGGCGGATGTTCATGGCCGGCGTCGTTCCGGGGCTGCTGCTCGCGTTCCTGCTCGCTTTCGCGGTCTGGCTGCGCGCCGGCAAGCTGACGCTGACCAAGCGCCCGCGCGCCAGCGGCGCCGAGGTCTGGCGCACGTTCCGCGAATCGACCTGGGGGCTGATGCTGCTCGTGATCATCATGGGCGGCATCTACGGCGGCATCTTCACGCCGACCGAAGCCGCGGCGGTGTCGGCGGTGTACGCGGTGTTCGTCGCCGTCGTCATCTACCGCGACATCGGCGTCAAGCAGCTGCCGCACGTCTTCCTCGACGCCGGCAAGACGACGGTGATGCTGATGTTCATCATCGCCAACGCGCTGCTGTTCGCGCACGTGCTGACGACCGAGCGCATCCCGCAGACGATCGCCGAGGCGATCGTCGCCGCCGGCATGACGCCGTGGATGTTCCTGCTGGTCGTCAACATCATCCTGCTCATTGCCGGCAACTTCATGGAGCCGACCGGGATCATCCTGATCCTCGCGCCGATCTTCTTCCCGATTTCGCAGCAGCTCGGGATCGACCCGATCCACCTCGGGATCATCATGGTCGTGAACATGGAGATCGGCATGATCACACCGCCGGTCGGGCTGAACCTGTTCGTCACCGCCGGGATCACGAAGATGAGTCTCGTGCAGGTGATCCGTGCGGCGCTGCCGTGGCTGTCGATCCTGCTCGCCTTCCTCGTGCTGGTGACGTACGTGCCGTCGATCAGCCTGTTCCTGCCGCAGCTCGTCTTCGACTGACGCCGCCGCGACCCGGTCCGCGCCGCGGGAACCCCACCGCGGCGCGCATAACATCCGGGTCCCGTCACCTGGGCCGCGCGCATGCCGATCGACGACACCGACCACCTCGAGGTGCTGCGCGAGATGCGCGGCCGCGCCGCCGTCGGCGGCGGCGAGCAACGCATCGAAGCGCAGCACGCGCGCGGCAAGCTGACCGCGCGCGAACGGTTGGCGCTGCTGCTCGACGTCGGCTCGTTCCAGGAGATCGGCGCGCTCGCGACGCATCAGGTCACCGCGTTCGGCCTCGACCGGCAGCGCTTTCCTGGCGACGGCATCGTCACCGGGTTCGGCAAGGTCAACGGCCGGCGCGTCGCGGTCTACGCGCAGGACTTCACCGTCCTCGGCGGGTCGTTCTCCGAAGTCCAGGCGCAGAAGATCAGCCGCATCCAGGATCTCGCGATCGACAGCGGCATCCCGTTCATCGGTCTAAACGATTCCGGTGGCGCGCGCATCCAGGAGGGCGTGCGCAGCCTCGCCGCGTACGGCGAGATCTTCGTGCGCAACGTGATGGCGTCGGGCGTGATCCCGCAGATCTCGCTGATCCTCGGGCCCTGCGCCGGCGGCGCGGTCTATTCGCCGGCGCTGACCGACTTCGTCATCATGGCCGGCGACAGCTACATGTTCCTGACCGGCCCCGACGTGATCCAGGCGGTCACCGGCGAGCGCGTCAGCGCCAAGGACCTCGGCGGCGCCGAGGTCCACACCGGCCGCAGCGGTGTGGCCCACCTGTGCGCCGACACCGAGGCCGAGGGGCTGGCGCTGGCCAAGCTGCTGCTGAGCTACCTGCCGCAGAACAACAACGAGGACCCGCCGCAGATCACGCCCGACGACCCGCCGAACCGCATGGAAGAGGCGTTGAACACGCTGATCCCGAAGAACGAAAGCCAGCCCTACGACATGCGCGACGCGATCGTCGCGATCTTCGACCACGACAGCTTCTTCGAGATCCAGCCGCACTTCGCGGCCAACGCGGTGGTCGGCTTCGTGCGCCTCGAAGGCCACCCGGTCGGCGTCGTCGCCAACCAGCCGGCGTACATGGCCGGCGCGCTAAACATCGACGCCAGCGACAAGATCGCGCGCTTCATCCGCACCTGCGATGCGTTCAACGTCCCGATCGTCACGCTCGTCGACTGCCCCGGCTACCTGCCCGGCACCGACCAGGAATACGGCGGCGTGAT